>JACPQX010000121.1 GCA_016190255.1 Candidatus Methylomirabilis oxygeniifera
ACTTAGGGGTGGATGCGCGGTGGGAGGTGATCAAGGGGGACCCCGCCTTTTACGGCGTCACGAAGGCTTTTCACAACGCCCTCCAGGGGCAGGACCAGGCCATTACGAAAGAGATGCTTGATGTCTACGCGGCCACCAATGCGGCGAATGCCAGAAACCTCTCACTAGAGGGTGATCTGGTGCTGATCCACGATCCGCAGCCCGCGCCCCTGATACAGTACCGCCCCGGAAAAGGGAAATGGGTCTGGCGCTGCCATATCGACCTCTCGAGCCCGCAACGCGAGGCCTGGAGGCTCCTTCGAAAATATGTGGCGAAGTATGATGCGGCAGTCTTCTCGCTGCCAAGGTTTGCCAAGCGTCTTTACATCCCACAGTTCCTGGTGTACCCATCTATTGACCCGCTGAGCGAGAAGAATCGTGACCTCAGCGAGGGAGAAATGAACGGGACGCTCGAGCGACTTGGTATACCAAGAGACAAGCCGATCCTCCTTCAAGTCTCCCGGTTCGATCGCTTCAAGGACCCGATCGGCGTAATCAACTCGTACAAGTTGGTGAAGAGGCACAAGGATTGCCGGTTGGTCCTGGCGGGCGGCGGCGCCGACGACGATCCCGAGGGAGCGGCGGTGCTGGCAGAGGTAAGAGAAGCCTCCGACCTCGACCCTGATATCCATATCCTGGAGCTCCCGTCCAACGCGCACCTGGAGATCAACGCGTTGCAACGGGCGGCCACGATTGTCTTGCAGAAGTCTCTGCGGGAGGGGTTCGGTCTCACGGTGGCCGAGGCGTTGTGGAAAGGCAAACCTGTCGTGGGTGGCGCCGCGGGCGGGATCACCGTGCAGGTTATCTACGACATGACCGGCTATACGGTGAACTCGGTGGAAGGCGCGGCGTTCCGTATCCGGTACCTGCTGAATAACCCGGATCTGATCGCCAAGATGGGGGAAGCGGGCCGGGAGTATGTCCGGCAGGAATTTCTGATCACTCGTCACCTGGCCGATTACCTGACGATGCTGATCGTCTTGACCAATTAGCCTGACGGGGCACGCCGTAGGGAGTCCGGCTCCGAGAATGGAGAAGGCGTCCCGTTCGATCCGGTCGGCTTATCAGCCCGAGGCAGATACAGCATGCGAATCACTCTTCGTCTTGTGCTTTCGATTGTCACGGTTGTCGCGCTCATTGTGCTGGCGTTTACCCTGGTCCAGGTGCATCAGGAGAGGCAGAGACAGGGGATGGACCTGGAACGCCGGGCGTCGTTGGTGGCCGAAAGTCTTGGAGAGACCATCGAGAATCTGGTCGAGCAGGGTCATTCCAGGCGGCTCCAGCGAATCGTCGAGAAGTTCGGCAATCGGGAGAAGCTTGCCGGAATCGCAGTATACGACGTGCGTGGAACTCCCCTTGCGGTAACGCCCAGTCTGGCCGCCCGTCTGTCTGCCCCACCAAAGACGGTCACGGAGGCAATGGCCACAAATAAGGGAGTGGGATCCTTCATGACCGTCGGCCAGTCGCAGATGTACGTGTTCGTCTTGCCGTTGCGCCCCGAGCAGGACGTCGCAGTGTCCCTCGTGCTCTTTCACGATGCAACCTATATACAGGAACGCTTGTGGCAGATCTGGAAAAATACCTTCATACGCCTCTTGATCCAGGCATTGCTGATCTCGTTGACAACATTGCTCATTGTGCGCTGGACTCTTATCGCGCCCATCGCGAGAATGACGGAGCGGATAAAGCGACTTCGGAGGGGAGACCTTCCCGATTCCTCATCACTCTCCCGAGAGGATCTCCTGAGCCCGTTGGCAAGCGAAGTCACCCAGATGGCCGAAAGCCTATCGGCAGCGAGGGCCGCAGCCGAGGAGGAAGCGAGGCTGAGGCAGGCAGGGGACTCACTGTGGACTCCCGAACTGCTGAAGGAGCACCTGCGGGCAAAACTCCAGGGAAGGTCGATTATCGTCGTCTCCAACCGGGAGCCGTACATCCATCTGAGGAGGGGGAAGCGCATCGAATGCGTCGTTCCGGCAAGCGGATTGGTCACCGCCTTGGGGCCTGTCCTGACCGCCTGCGAAGGCACGTGGATCGCGCACGGAAGCGGCGATGCCGACAACCAAGTGGTGGATCACCTGAGCAAACTTCGGGTCCCTCCAGAGGAACCGCGGTATACCCTAAAGAGGGTCTGGCTGACGAAGGAGGAAGAGGCGGGTTACTACTACGGGTTCGCCAATGAAGGGCTATGGCCCCTCTGTCATATCGCGCACACCCGGCCCATCTTCCGGACCGAGGACTGGGGATACTATCAGCTCGTCAATGAAAAGTTTGCACAGGCCACGCTGGAGGAGCTGGAGGGTGTTGACGAGCCATCCGTCCTCATTCAAGATTACCACTTTGCCCTGCTGCCCAGGCTGATCAAGGATAAGCGCCCGGATGCGCGCGTGGCCATTTTCTGGCATATCCCCTGGCCCAACCCCGAATCGTTCGGCATCTGCCCATGGCAACGCGAGCTGCTCCACGGGATGCTGGGTGCGGACCTGATCGGATTCCACACTCAGTTTCACTGCAACAACTTTCTGGATACAGTGGACCGGGCGCTGGAGTCACGGATAAATTGGGAGCGCTTCGAGGTCAGGCGCGCAAACCACAGGACCTCCGTCAAGCCTTTCCCGATCAGCATTGCTTATCCGGACTACCCTCCGGCGCCGCCCACAACCCAATCTGCCGAGGATACGAAGGCGCTGTTGCTCAGGGATCTCGGCGTCACGTCGAAATACCTTGCTGTTGGCGTCGATCGTCTCGACTATACCAAGGGGATTCTGGAACGCCTTCGCGGCGTTGAGCGGTTCCTGGAGAAGTACCCCGAGTTTCAGGGGCAGTTCACCTTCGTGGAGCTCGGAGCGCCCAGCCGCACCCACATCAAACAGTACCAGGACCTGATCTCAGCCGTCGAGGCCGAGTCCGACCGGATCAACTGGCGCTTCCAGACCAGGGAGTGGAAACCGATCATCCTCCTGAAGAAACACCATAGCCACGAAGAAATCCGGCCGTTCTACCAAGCAGCCGACCTCTGCCTGGTGACCTCACTCCATGATGGTATGAACCTCGTTGCAAAGGAGTTCGTCAGCGCACGCGACGACGAACAGGGCGTCCTGATCCTCAGTCGCTTCACCGGGGCTGCCCGCGAGCTGAGAGATGCCCTCATCGTCAATCCTTACGATATCGAGCACCTCGCCGAGGCGATCCGCCTTGCCGTGGAAATGCCCGCAGAGGAACAGAGCCTCCGGATGCGCATGATGCGTGATACCGTCAGGGATCGCAACATCTACCGTTGGGCGGCCGATCTGATCACAGAGCTCGTTCAGGTCCGAATTGAAGCCGTGCCCGTTCCGAAGGCGTGACCGGCCCTGCCCATGAGGTGGCTGTGCGCCAGGTGGCCCGAGGTGAAGGAGCAGATACTCAAGAGCGGCCACACGGTCCTTTTGTTGGATTACGACGGCACGCTCGCGCCGATCGCCCCTTCGCCGGAGCAGTCCGCGCTCCCCTCTTCGACGCGATCGGTGCTTCAGAGGCTCTCACGAAACCCTCGGGTGACGGTCGCCCTGATCAGCGGCCGGCCGCTGGCCGACCTGCGACAACTGGTCGGAGTGCGGAACCTGACCTACGTTGGGAATCATGGACTGGAGACGTGGCATCGTGGACGGCGCACGAGCGTCGCCGTCCCGGGGCGTTCCAGGGAAGCTCTTTCTCGTCTTCGACCGACGCTTGCCGGCTTGGTCAAGGATGTCCCGGGCGCCCGCCTCGAAGACAAAGGGCTGTCGCTCGCCCTCCACTATCGGCTCGCGCCCACGAGCCAGGTGGCTCGTCTCAAGGCCGGGATTCGACGCGCGGCGCGCCCATTTGTTCGATCTCGGGCGCTGTCGCTCCTCAATGGGAGGAAGATCATCGAGGTCCGCCCTGGCCTCAACTGGACGAAAGGCGATGCGGCACTCCGCTTGGTAAAACGCATGCGGGGTCGGAGATTGCTGCCGATCTGCATCGGTGATGACCGAACGGACGAAGATGCGTTCGGCGCGCTGATCGATGGCATCACGATACGGGTCGGCGCTCATCGCGGATCTAAGGCGCGCTACTATGTCCGGAACGTCAGGGAGGTTGCTGCGCTCCTTGAATGGATCGCAACCCAGCTTGCGTAACACGTTTCACCTATGAATCCCACCTCGCCTGCCGCACCTCAGAGAGAGCTCGGCCGGGGTATCGTCAGGCCCATTTTGTGGGGAGGATGACCGCCATTGAAATCGGACGAAGGATGGTGGTATCCTCCAGCGAGAGGATAACGCGTTCCGGTGGACTTACTGGGGTCGTTATCCCGATGGGTCGTCCGGGGGTCTGACTTCGAGACCCCGTTGGGCTCAGCGGCGCTCTCTGGCACTGTAACTCAAACCTTCGATGCCCCCAACGCTTTCTCCTGAAGAGATCGAGGCTATCGCGAAGGGCGAGCACGGCGATCCCTTCGCCGTGTTGGGGCCACATCTGGTAAACGTCGGGGGCAGCACCGCCACTGTCGTTCGCGCCTTCCTCCCCGACGCTCAGCAGGTGATGGTCCTTCCTGCCGACCGGCCGAATGAGGTGAAGCCGATGGACCGGGTGCACCGGGAGGGCTTTTTCGAGGCGATGATCTCGCCCCGTCGCACCCACTTTGCCTACCGGCTTTGCGTGGTCGATCGTCAAGGGCGGACGGTCGAGGTGGAGGATCCGTACCGCTTCCCGCCCGCCTTGAGCGAATACGATCTCTACCTGATGGGTGAGGGTACCCACTTGCGGAACTACGAGAGGCTAGGGGCGCACGCCATGAAGCTCGAAGGCGTCGCGGGGGTGAATTTCGCGGTTTGGGCTCCCAACGCCAACCGCGTCAGCGTCGTGGGCGACTTCAATGATTGGGACGGCCGACGCCACCCGATGCGGAACCATCCCGGAAGCGGGATCTGGGAGATCTTCGTTCCGGGGCTGGGAGAGGGAGCGCTATATAAGTTTGAGATCAAGGCACGGTCAGGCGAGGCGATCGCGTTGAAGGCCGACCCCTACGCGTTTGCCTTTGAGCCGGCCCCCCGGACCGCCTCGATCGTGTGCGATATCGACAGCTATCGGTGGGCTGATGAGGCGTGGATCGAGGCCAGAGATCGCCGCAACCCGCTCGAGCGGCCACTGGCGATTTACGAGGTGCATCTGGGCTCCTGGATGCGGGTGCCGGGGGAGGCGAATCGTTTCCTAACCTATCGCGAGCTTGCCCACAAGCTCGCCGATTATGTCATCGAGATGGGATACACCCACGTCGAGCTGCTGCCGGTTTCGGAACATCCGTTTTATGGATCATGGGGCTATCAGACCATCGGTTACTTCGCCCCCACCTGTCGGTACGGGACGCCCGCTGATTTCATGCACTTCGTCGATCACCTGCACCAGCGCGGGATCGGTGTCATCCTTGACTGGGTCCCGGCCCACTTCCCTCGCGACGCTCACGGACTGGTCTACTTCGACGGGACCCATCTCTACGAGCATGCCGACCCAAGGAAGGGCGACCAGAAGGAGTGGGGTACCTTGGCGTTTAACTACGGGCGCAAAGAGGTAGCCAACTTCCTGCTGAGCAATGCGCTGTTCTGGTTGGATCGGTACCATCTGGATGGTCTGCGTGTCGATGCGGTCTCCTCGATGGTCTATCTCGATTACTCGCGGAAACCCGGCGAATGGATCCCGAACGTCTACGGCGGGAACGAGAGTCTGGAGGCGATCGCCTTTCTGAGACGTTTCAATGAGGTGGCCTATGAGCGCCATCCGGGCGTGATAACCATCGCCGAGGAGTCCACCGCCTGGCCCCTGGTCTCGCGCCCAACCTATATGGGCGGCCTCGGGTTCGGCCTGAAGTGGAACATGGGCTGGATGCATGATATGTTGGCCTACATGTCCCTCGACCCGGTCCACCGAAGCTTCCATCACAGCATGCTGACCTTCGGCCTGCTCTATGCCTTCACTGAGAACTTCGTCCTACCCCTTTCCCACGACGAGGTCGTGTACGGGAAGGGATCGCTGCTCGGCAAGATGCCGGGCGACATTTGGCAGCGGTTTGCCAACCTGCGTTGTCTATACGCGTACATGTACGGGCATCCTGGAAAGAAGCTGCTCTTCATGGGAGGAGAATTCGGCCAATGGCGGGAATGGGATCATGATCAGAGCCTGGACTGGCACCTGTTGGAGGACGGTCCCTACCATACGGGGATGCAGCGACTGGCACGCGACCTGAACGGTCTCTACCGGTCGCAGCCTGCCCTGTTCGAGGTCGATTTCGATGCCGCCGGTTTCGAGTGGATCGACTGCCAGGACTGGCAACAGAGCGTCGTCTCCTTTCTACGGCGGGCAAAGAATCCCAGCGATTTCGTGGTCTTTGTCTGCAACTTCACCCCCGTTCCCCGCTTCGGCCATCGCATTGGCGTGCCGCTCGGCGGTTATTATCGCGAACAGTTGAACACCGATGCCTCACTTTACGGTGGGAGCAACCTCGGAAACGCCGGAGTGGTCGCCGCGGAGCCGATCCCTGCACACGGGCGACCGTTCTCGCTTGTCTTGACCCTTCCCCCGCTGACCACTGTGGTGTTCAAGCCGGCGAGCGCCGAGTCTTAGTGCAGTATCTCATGAGTACGCTTATGAATCCGCTCGCCCTTCGAGACGCCTCAGGACAGGCCCTTCGAGACGGCGCGAAAAGCCTGCGCCTCCTCAGGGCGGACGGTGATGATGGAGAGGGTCATGGATAGTGCCTTCGACCCGGCTCAGGACAGGCCCACTTCGACAGGGCTCAGTGCAGGCTTCGACCGGGCTCAGGACAGGCTCCGCTTTCTCCTTGTCCTGCATAACCATCAACCCTTGGGCAATTTCGATGATGTGATCCTAGGGCTGATGGACAAAGCCTATCGGCCTTTCCTTCGAGCGATTCGCGAGCGGTCGGCCCTCAAGCTTACGCTGCACATCAGCGGCCCGCTCCTTCTGTGGCTGGAGCGCCGAGCCTCCGACTATTTGGATCTCGTCGGCGAATTGGTCCAGCGAGGCCAGGTGGAGCTGCTGACGGGAGGGCTCTACGAGCCGATCCTCGCGGCGATCCCTTACGAGGACCGCGTGGCCCAGATCGATCAGATGAGCCGGCGCCTCCGATCCCGTTTCGGCGTCCATCCGAGGGGCGTATGGCTCGCCGAGCGGGTGTGGGACGCAGCGATCATACCAGCGCTTGTCGCCGCAGGGGTGGGGTATGTCCTCATGGATGACCGAGCCTTTCTCGCCTCAGGCTTTGCGGTGGATCGGCTGCATGACTACTTTTTGACCGAAGCGGATGGACAGACGGTCGCTGTCTTCCCGATCGATAAGGCGCTTCGGTACCTCATCCCCTTCCGCCCACCGGCTGAGATCGAGGAATACCTCCGCCGGATCGTGAAGATCGGAGGACGGCTGGCCATCGCCGCCGACGATGGCGAGAAATTCGGGGGCTGGCCGGGAACATCCCAGTGGGTGTACGAGGACGGGTGGCTGAAGGGCTTCCTGGATCTGCTGGAGGGGGCAGCCGACTGGATGGTAACGCAGACCGCAGGTGAGGCGTTGGATGGCCTCCGCCCCGCGGGGCTCTGCTATCTGCCAACCAGCTCGTATGGCGAGATGGAGGAGTGGGCCCTCGGCCACGAAGGGGGGCGGCGGTTTGCAGAGGTCAAGGCCCGGCTCGGCGCGGATTCCGATCGATTCACCGCCCACATCCGAGGGGGGCATTGGAAGCACTTCCTGGTCCGCTACCCCGAGGCCAACCGGGCCCACAAGAAGGGTCTGGTCCTCAGTCGTTCGCTCCCGCGGCGGCGCCGGGTCAGTCTAGCGCGGCGTGAGCTCCTTGCCGCTCAGTGCAATGATGGGTACTGGCATGGGATATTCGGCGGGCTCTACCTCCCGCATCTGCGACATGAGATCTGGCGCCATCTGGCCCGGGCAGAGACCTCGATTCGCCGCCGCCAGACGATCCAAGTCGAGGCGACAGACCTCGATTGCGATGGAGGTGAAGAGGTCTGGGTCCATGGCAAGAGCTTTTCGGCACTGGTCCAGCCGCACCGCGGGGGTCGGCTTGTGGAGTGGACCGATTTTGCGGAGGAAATCAACTTCCTCAATACCCTGACGCGTCGTCCCGAGGCGTACCACGACGCCATCCGTGACGCCGCAGCTAAGCCTGGCGGGGGAGCGCAGGGCGGCATCGTTGGCATCCATGACCTACCGCGGGAGGCCCCGGCCGATCTGGCGAATGCCCTGGTTTACGATCAGTGGGAGCGCGCCGCCTTCCTCGATCACTTTTTCGTCGAGCCTCGCCCAGTCGCCTCTTGGGCGGCGGGCCGCCTGGATGAGCGAGGAGATTTCACCGACGGGCGGTGGAGATGGCAGACCACCTCGTGCGGCGTTTCCCTCGATCGATCGGGGCACGTTCGGATCGATCCCGCGGGCGATCATCCCGTCCTGTTGCGGAAAGAGTATGCCTTTACGGATGAGCAGCGCCTGGCCGTCTCCTATCGAATCGTGAATGAGGGGAATGGTCCACTGGTCGTGCGCTTCGGCGTGGAGCTGAACTTCTTCCTACCGGGCCTCGCCTTCGGCCGATCTCAGCTCGTCATCGGTGATCAAATACTCTCACTCGATTCCCCCACCTGCGTGGCCGGCGTCGGGCGTTTCGCGCTGTCTGTCCTGGGGGAGCACTATCGTCTGACTGTCAGTCTCGGCCAAGCGGCAACCCTGTACGGCCACCTGGTGGCGACCGTGTCGCAGTCGGAGCGGGGGTATGAGCGAACGGTCCAGGCGGTTGCCGCCATGCCGACCTGGGATCTCCACCTCGATCCCGGTCGAGAATGGAGTGGCGAATTGACGGTACAGGTCGTGTGAGCATGAACGCCGGCGGCTTCGAAGAGATCATCCTCTGGTTGCGGACCGGAGGTCTCCGCTTGGCGATTATCGTCGGCGGGAGTCTGGTATTGATCCGCCTCCTCAAGCTGGCGGCGGATCGTGTTGTCCGGGCGGCGGTGGAGGGAGGAACCGGGTGGGTCGGCGAGCGGGAGAAGCGGACCCTGACACTCGCCGGCATCGTGAAGACGGTTGGGGCGACGGCCATCGTGCTCATCGCCACGATGATGGGACTCCGGGAGGTCGGCCTGGATATCACGCCGATCATCGCGGGCGCGGGCGTCGTAGGTCTGGCCGTCGGTTTCGGGGCCCAGAGTTTGATCAAGGACGTCATCTCCGGGTTCTTTATCATCCTGGAAGGCCAGTTCGCGGTCGGTGACGTGATTAAGACCGGGGAGGTCAGCGGCCAAGTGGAGCCACTGGACCTGCGCCTGACGGTGTTGCGCGATATCAACGGCGCCGTTCATTTCATCCCGAACAGCGAGCTCAAGATCGTCTCGAATCTGACGAAGGAATGGTCCCGGGTCGCGCTCGACATCGGCGTGGCGTACCATGAGGACATAGAGCGGGTCATCTCGGTGCTGGAGCGGGTCGGAGAGGAGCTGGCACGGGATCGACGGATGGGTTCGCTCATCCTGGCGCCTCTGGAAGTCCTCGGGGTAGAGGCGTTCGGTGAGTCCCAGGTCACCACTAAGATTCTCCTGAAGACGTTGCCTCTCAAACAATGGGAGGTGGCGCGAGAGCTGAGAAAGCGAATCAAGATCGCCTTCGACAAGGAGGGGATCGAGATCCCGTATCCGCACCGGGTTCATCTGACCCGGATCGAGAGCCTCCCGCCCTCTTCCCCGATCTCCTGACCCATGTCTCGCGAATCTTGACCGCTGTGGGGGCTGGGATTACAATGGGGAACGCCTTGAAGCATCTGTTCTTGTATCGGAGGAGATGACCATGCCACAGAGGATGTCCGCAGAGACGATCGAGATCTATCGCAGGACTGTTGAGCAGGAGCCGGAAAACGTCGAGGCACGGTACCAGCTTGCGCTCGGCTACTATCACGCGAGGCGTGTGAAGGAGGCCATCGCTGAGATGCAGCGGGTGATCATTCTCGACCCTAAGTATGTGGATGCGCACTTTCAGCTCAGTCTCTGGTATTATGGCCGATGCATGTTCCATTCCGCCATCGAGGCCTCCCAGAAGGTCATCGCCCTGGAGCCCGCCAACCCCGGCGCGCACTATCGGATGGCAAGGTCGTACTTCCATTTGGGGAAGCTGGACCTGGCCATCCAGAGCTTCTGTAAGGTGCTGGAGGCCGATCCCACCCATATGATCGTCCATTACCACCTCGGGATCATCTATGAGCGGAAGCGGATGTGGCACGAGGCGATCCGCGAGTTCTTACAGGTGGTATCGGAGAATCCGAATGATGCCTCCTCCCATTTCCATCTGGGGCTCGCCTATAAGCGCCAGGGGGTCCGCGATCTGGCCATCGGGGAGTTCATGATGGCGTTGGACCTCGACCCGGAAGACAACGCGTCACTTGAGCAACTCCAAAGCCTCCAGGGGTAGCCCGGATCACCCCCTCACGCCCACCTTCCCCCAACGGGGGAGAGGAGGAAGGCGGGGGGAGCAGGAGCGACCAAGACGTGATGGCCAAGCGAACTCAGTTATACGACGCGGAGTGTGGGGTAGGAGCCACTTTTGGAGAGTGGTTTGGCTGGCAGCTGCCCGCCCGGTTTGCCGATCCCAGCCTCGAATATCACGCCGTTCGCGCCGACATCGGCCTGATCGATCTGTCGTATCGGGGCATCCTCGATCTCAGGGGCAAAGACAGCACGCGTTTCCTCAACGGGACGGTCACGAGTGATATCAAATCGCTCAAGGCGGGCTCCGGGCAGTACGCCGCCATGCTAAACATCCATGGCAAATTGATCGCCGATATGCGGATCTACAAGGTTGCCGATGGCTTTTGGCTCGACTTGCATCAGGAGCTGACTCCAAAGGTGCTCCAGGCCATCAACCGGCATCTGATCGCCGACCAAGTGGAGGTCCGAGACAGGAGCGCCGATTTCCTCCTGCTCGCCCTACAAGGCCCTGCCAGCGTTGAGTTGTTGGCTCAGTTGGGGATCCGGGGGGTGAAGGACCTGGAGGAATACCAGCATCTCGAGACGACCATCGAGGGCATACCCGTCTGGGTGATCCGTGCCAGCGAAACGGGCGAAGAGGGATTCGTTCTCGTCACAGAGGCCGGGGCTGCGGTGGCGGTTTGGAAAGCGTTGCTTCAGGCGGGATACCACGACCGGCTCCGGCCGGTCGGGATGGAGGCTCTCAACACTCTCCGGGTCGAGGCCGCCGTCCCCTGGTACGGAATCGACATGGACGAGAACGATCTCTTGCAGGAAGTCGGGTTGGAAGGGCGTGCGGCAAGCTTTTCGAAGGGCTGTTACGTCGGCCAGGAGACGGTGGTGCGGATCGCCCACCGCGGCCGCGTCAACCGGCATCTGGTCGGCCTGGTCGTCGGAGGCGGCGACGTGCCGGAAGCCGGTGCCACGCTGCGATACCAAGGGCGGGAGGTCGGGCGAATCACGAGCGCGGTCCATTCACCCGCATTGAATCGGCCGATCGCCATGGGATATGTCCGCCGGGAGCGGATCGCTCCAGGAACGATCCTCGAACTCAAGGTCTCGCAGGGGGATACCACCGCCGAAATCGTCCCGCTTCCCTTCTATAAGCGGAAGTGACGCGCCCCGTGTTTCCCGGAACGTGATAATTTCCCCTCTCCCCTATGGTGGGGAGAGGGCGAGGGTGAGGGGGGCGAAACTGTTTGGATCGGCACTAGGGGAGTTGTTCAAACGACCGCACCACCTCACGGAATCGCTCCGGTAGCGGCATGGTTCGCTTGGTAGAAGGGTCGATCCCGACGTAGACGCTGGTGGCGGTGAAGAGGGGCGCGTTCTCGCCCTCTCTATAGATCTCGAATTCAACAACGAAGCTCTTGGTCCTGAGTTCAGCGACCCTGGTGCGGACCTCAAGCAGATCGTCGAAACACGCCGCTGCGCGGAAGTCGCAAGTGATGTGGGCCAGGACGAAGTCGAACCCCCCTTTCACCATCTCCTGGTACGGATAGCTCAGGTGGCGGAAATATTCCGTCATCGCCGTGTCGGTGTAGGTCAGGTAGTTGCCGTTGAAGACGATTCCCTGCATGTCGGTCTCGGCGAACCGGACCCGAAGCGGGAAGTGATAGCGGAAATTGTCTCGACCCATATGTGCTCCTCGCTGCCGTTCCAATCAACTTCGCCTAGCGGCGTTGCTGGCCCCTAGGGCGCTCCCTGCGACGTACCGGAGTATGTAACGTCGGGTACCCGCGAAGTGGGTGCGGCCCTAGGGTCCGCGCC
>JACPQX010000122.1 GCA_016190255.1 Candidatus Methylomirabilis oxygeniifera
CCAACGGGAGCGCGGCAATCTCTCCGTTCTTGGGGCTGCGAAGAACGGTGGGATTGCTTCGGACACTCCGTGCCCTCGCAATGACACATGGCTCATTCCCTTCAACTTAGGACAGTACCCAAACAAAGCTGGAGTTGACAAAACAAGAAACCTAGGATATGAACTCCCCATCCTTCGGTGATCTAAGTCACATTCGTTCAGGGCTGGGGGTCAGCAGGGTCGAACCCCGGACCCAGTAGGTCCATGGCAAAGCAATCGAAGGGCCGCGATTTGCGGATCGCGTTCGCGGTCCACTCGCCCCCTGCGTTTACCGAGACCCGATCGCCGCCTTGCACGCCGGGTCTTTTGCTGTCCCTTTCTCTGGAACCGCTCGCCACGTCCCGCCGGGGCTTGACGTCTCCTGGCCAACGCCGGCTCATTCCTACCCAGGATCCTGTCGTTGTCTGTCATCCTCTTACAGTTGAGTCCCGCAAGTTCAACAGGATCGCCGCTCACCGCAATCCTCCCGGCATGTGGGAGAAAGGAAGGGTGAGAGAATATTCATGGGTCGCTTTCGGGAGAAATTTTCGAATAAAACTCTGGTTGCATCGTCTAATCATTAAAAAGGTTGTATCGGGCAGCCGCGCTACAGGAAAGACCGCTTGCCACATCCGTTGCTTCTTGGGGAGGAGCAACGGAGATTCATTTCTCCTCAAACAGGTAACACCGAAGAAAAGCCATGACGCAGCACAACCGATCCTATAGGATCATGACCTTTGTCGCCCTCGCGTTCCTGACCCTAACTCCCCTCCAGGCGAAGGCGACCTCCCATTCCCTCGTCCAGCTCCGTGCGAAGGTCGACTGTGGGGCCCCTTATGCCTGTCCCATGAAGATCGATGGGTATGCCGGGTGGAGCTTGGCCTTGAAGGACCCCTTCACGGTGGGGGCGGGGCTAGCGCCCAACGCCGCGATATTTCTGATCGGGGCTGTCCCCGGAGGCCCCCCTGGCAGGCACACGTTGTGGGTGAAGGTTGACTCCGAGAACGCGCAAGCCGAGCTGAACGAGTACAATAACGAGGCAACTGCGACGACGACCTGCAATTAGACAGCAGAGATAGAGGCGAAGCGTAATGGAGGGCGGGCAGCGAGGAACGCCGGGTCCAGGGTCGGGCGCTTCACCGACTGGGAAAAGGGGAGGTGCAACGAGCAGGAGTGCTGTGACTCGTCCACCTGTGGCCATCGAGGGGGGTTACACCTCGGGAGTTCGGCGTTGGCGGCCAACCCTTTCACGAAGACCATTCAGCCCACAGCGGCGACGCACCAACATGTTTTCCAAGAGCGGTGTGAATTGCAGAGGGGAGGTCAGCGATCACCGGCAACAGATGCCCCATGCTCTTGAGCGTAGTGCTTCTGAGTCTGGTCTTCCCGCGTGCCCCGGCCAGCTCCGTTTGGGGCAAGGCAGAGAGGAGGTCAACCATGATCCGCACGAACCGGCTACGTTTCCTAACTCGCACGATCTCAGCCTGGGGCCTCGGCCTGTTGTTCATCCTGGCCGTCGCAAGTCCGGCCCGGGGTTTATTTCCACTGGCCTTTGGCGACTGTCCAGGAGGAATTCAAACAGGTGACGTCACCCTTAAAGCCCCGGGGCAGTTGACAACGGGTCCCGTCGTATGCTCACAAACGCCTGGTACTGCAGACGAATACGATATCTTGACCTACGGCTGCTACAACGACTTGCACCTCATCAAGGCGGGTGGGTCACCCCCCCCGCTGCCCCTGAAACCACACTTTGAAATTGACTTGCAGGGGTACTGCAGCGTCTTCAGGCAGCACGTGAGCAAGACGCCAGGCGGGCAGTGGGGGTATGGGTCCGTGGATCCGACGCAGTGGACCGAGGTCGTGATCAAGGGGGCGTACGACTACCACAGTCGGAAGACGGTGGAGACCGTGTTCAAGAAGGCAACGGGCAAGCTTCTCCTGGAGATTCAGATGTCTTGTCCGAAGAACCCATGGGCCCACCAACCACTCACGTGCGGGGCGGCGAGCATCAAGAACCCGAAGAATCTACCGGTCTCCGGGCCCTTTCCGCTCTCGGCGGCGAAGGTCTTCTACATGAAGCACTCGACGACCATGGTCTTTGGGCAATATCTCCAACAGTGGGAGCAGGGGAAGACTTTGCCGCCAGAAATGGAGACGATTAAAGTGCCCCTGGTCCTGAGCCCCGCCCCCAGCCAGGTCTTCACCGATAGCGTGTTGTTTAAACTCGGCGTCTCTCCGACATCGGGGGCATACACCTTCGGGTTCTATTTCGACCGGAAGGAGGGCGATACGTGGGTCAACAAGCCCACCGGGCGCCGGGGGGGGCTCCCCGGGGGGACCAACACGAAGACACATCCGGACGGCATCTCCGTGAAAAAGTCGGCCTTCGGCGGCCCGGGCATGTGGCGGCTCATAGTGGGGACGGGCTTCTCATTCAGCCCCCCGCGCTACTTCTGCATTGACATCTCCCCCTGTTTCGTGGCCGGTCAATTCAAGCTGGCGCCGTCGCCGGCGAGGAGGTCGCCGTAGCCAGGCGCAGGTTCCGGTCAGGCCGGGGTGGCGGCCTGGCGGAACATTTGCCGTCAGCAGATTGACCGGTTTCGAGAGAGCGTGCCGGGCGATCAGGAGGCGCTCCGGCCCCGTTTCCGCCTCGGGTAGACAATAGTCAGGGCGACGGCCATGACCAAGGCGAGGACGAAGAGGTCGCCGGCGCGAGTGTAGACCGTCCCCCCCGAGCCCAAGCGGACGTCAGCCGCTGCTATGCCCTCCACGAACAGCCACGGCACCGCCGCGCGGATCCGCCCGTGCGGATCGACGATCTGAGACGGGCCGGTGTTCGACGCGATCACGACCGGCACACGGTTCTCGACGGCGCGGAGCACGGAGGCCAGATTGTGCTGCCACGGCGCCGCCGTGAGACCGAACCAGTTGTCGTTGGTGAGCTGCACCAGCAGCCTTGCGCCGTCTCTTACCCAGGCCCGCACGAAGCTGGCGAACAGGTTTTCCCAGCAGATCAGCGTCCCCACCAGGGTTCCATCCGGCAGCGCAAATAACTGTTGCCCGTCGCCCGGGACCGAGTTGAAGATCTTCGGCACGAGCCAGGCCGGCCAGCGCACTGCCGATCGCAGCGGCAGATACTCCCCAAACGGGACGAGCAGCATCTTGTGGTAGGGCGCTCCGAGCGGCTGCCCCGGCACGACCAGGTAGGCGGAATTGTACGAGCCCACCGGCAGCACCTTCCCTTTCCCTTCATCCGCGGGCCGAGCGAATTTCACAAACTCCGACGCCCCGACGACCAGTGGCGTGCCGACGGCCTGCGCCAGGGCCTGCACCCGCTCAATAAGCGCCGGGTCCTTGGCGAGATCTAGGACGGCAGTCTCCGGCCAGGCGATCAGAGCCCGCCGCTCGGCTGCCGCGCTCTGAGTGAGCCGCTCAAGTCGCTCGAGGGTCGCGGCCCGGTCGGCAGCGGTTCTGCGCTCGGAGATCAGAATGCTCGGCTGGACAACAGCGACCCGCAGGCTCGGCGCGCCGATCGGCTGTGACAGCGCGACCGCGCCTGCCCCGTGCACAAGGGCGATGATGAACGCGGCCGCCACCGCGCTCGGCCAGGCCCGCCGCATCAGGATTCCAGCGACAGCAACGCTCGCCATGACGACGAGGAACGTGATGCCGTACTCCCCCGTGAGGGTCGCGAGCTGGAGGACGGCGAGGTTCCGGTGCTGGCTGTGGGCAAGCGTCGCCCAGGGGAGGGCCATGAACCCGGCATGGGCCTTGAGGTAGTCCAACGCCACCCAAAGCGCCGGTCCAGTGACGATGAGCGGCACGCCGCGACCAGCGAGAAGGACGAGGCCGGCGCACCACGCGGCGGCGTAGAGGCCGAGGTAGAGGCCGAGGATCAGGGCGTGATGGAGGCCGAAGCCCGTGACCTCAAACATCCACTGGAACATGCCGAGCGCCGCGGTCGTCCCGCCCAGGAGGCCCAGGGCAAAAGCCGCCACCGCGCCGAGGCCGTGACAGGCGAGGAGAAGCGGCACGAGCGCCACCCACGCGAGCCAGCCCTGGTCGGGGTTCGGGAATGAGAAGACGAGAAGCGCGGCTGTCAGGAGCGCGAGCGCGACCCGGCTCGCCGACCCGCCCCAGGCCAAGCCCGTTACGGAGATCATCGAGTTGCGTACGAGGCGCACTCTTTCTTGTGGAGCCCTTTCTGAAGAGGGCTGGCTTTCCCGGCTCGAAGAAGGCGGAGAAGCCCGCCGGGGCAGTTCCGCACCCGCGCTCTCCGAGGATAGTGGAGGGAACGAGGTGCCGTCCAGCTAATTCCGGCGACTCAGACTCTGACCTTCTCATCCCCACACAGGGGAGGAGTGCTGTCGGCGTCTCACGCTTCTGGAGGAATCAAGAAGCGTTGCCACCTCGCGGCGGTTTCGATACGATGCCCCCATGCGCTGTTTCCAGAGGGCGAGCTTGACCTTTGGGTCGTTGTGTGATAGCCAGAAAGGGACAGGATTGCGAGGACCCGGGACGTGTGGTCTGTCATTGCGATTTATGGGAGAGTTTCGGAGTGATAGATATATGGTAATCGATAGGGGTCTCTGTTCGCCGGCCGATCGGGTTCCTCCCACCCACCGCGCATGGGTAGAGATCGATCTGGCGGCGATCCGCAGCAACGTGCAGGCGATCCGACGGCTGCTTGCGCCATCGACGCAGCTCATGTCAGTCGTGAAGGCCGATGGATATGGGCATGGAGCGGTGGCGGTCGCCCGGACCGCGCTGTCTGCCGGGGCCTCATCATTGGCGGTGGCCACCCTGGAAGAAGGGATCACCTTGAGAAGAGCGGGGATCGAGGCGCATATCCTGCTCTTCGGTCCGGCGATCTCGAAAGAAGAGGTCGAGGCAGTGGTAGAGCACCGCCTCCAGCCGACGGTCTGCAGCCTCGATCAGGCGCGCCGTTTCTCGGAGGCCGGTCTGGGGACGATCCGGATTCACTTGAAGGTCGATACCGGAATGTCCCGCCTGGGAGTCGCGTGGCAGGAGGCGTACGATACCGTCAGCGCCCTCAAGGCGTTGCCCAATGTGTCTATCGCCAGTCTGTACAGCCATCTGGCCACCGCTGATGCGGCGG
>JACPQX010000123.1 GCA_016190255.1 Candidatus Methylomirabilis oxygeniifera
GATCCAGATGCTCCCGCTCTCGTCAAGGCATACATCCCCAGTGGCAAAGTAGAATCTGCACAGGCCTGCGTTCCAAAACCCCACGGTCCCTGCTACGCTGCGACCGATTTTCTGTAGATTGACCCGCAAGGCAGGAGCGTTCCACCACGCCACGATACCAATAGAGCGGGACAGGCCGCGGTTCCTCGCTCGATGGAAGGCCATAATGCTGGAAACTGTTTGGATGCCTCGGCCCCGACATGCGGGATGGGTAAATATATCTGTAACGTGGATGTCTCCCTGCAGGTAACGAAGTGTCTTGTCGAGGTAGGGCAAGTATGGCGATGTTGTTGCATCCCATCTGTAGTGGACCAGCGATTCCCCTATCCAGCCGAGGAGGCATTCCTGACCTTCCTCCAACCGACGCCAAATCTCAGCCTCCGACAGTGCGGGGTTGATCGCGAGGACCCGATCAATCTGAGTCTCTGAAAAACCTGTCCATCGTAGAGGCTCGCGCGCGGAAACCTCAGGCAGAGGCAAGCGGAGATCCTTGACGAACACGAGATACTCTTGTCGAAGCAGCCACTGAGGCGCAACCCAAAGCAGCCTTTTGAATCCGAGAGTTCTGTGTGCGTCGCGTAGCCGATAGAAAAACGGATGCATTATCCTCACCCCTTCGTCGCCGAGTGAGCAGCCCGCCAACTATACCACGAACCACATCTTTCTCCATTTCTCTTGCGCAGAAGGCCTCTGCGGTTCTTGAGACCCCTGACTCTATCGACTGGCTCATTCCGCCTCTAGCTGTTCCGGCAGATAGCCGCGCGCGATTTGCAGGAGCGGGGCCTGGGAGCTAGCGGACCAGTGGGGTGCCGAGGTCACTGCATGCGTGCTTCACGGGGTTCGTTCGCCCGATGACCGATAGAGGCGCCAGCCGGTGGCAGCGGCGGCCCCCATCAAGCTTGTCATCCCGAGCAGGCAGAGGCCGAAGGGGACGCCGGCGTAGTACGCATAGGCGAACCAGAAGTCCAGCGTATCTCGGAGCTGTGCTCGGTCAGAGTCCGGGAGCGGGATTCGGTCACGGCCGGACGTGACGGTGAGCCTTGGTTTCTCCCCGGCGAGAAATCTCCCCCAGTTCTGGACGGCCATTTTCAAGTGACCCCACGCCGGCGAGTAGCTGGGGACATAGTGAGCCTTGTACATGAAGCGCGGATCTCCATGGCCGACCCGATACGGATACTCGCCGATCGAGCGATAGTAGGTCCCGTAGTAGATCGAGACGCCGCCAAACTGGACAAGCAGTCCAGCCAGAGAAAGCGCGAGAAATGTCCGCCTGAGCGCGACCCGGCCCGTTTCAAGCAGTGTCCCGATCGGCAACACCAGACACGGGAGGACCAGCGTCAGGTACCTGGGCCCCCAGCTCCCCTCCCCGCCCCAGTCCCGGTACTTGGCAATCAGGAGGAGGTTCGCGGTGAAGAGCCCGAGCATCAGCCATATCTCGCGCTTGTGGCTCTTTGAGAACGCCCGCATGGCAACGACGCCGAGCGCGGCGATGGGAGCGTACAGGAACAGGTTCTTTCCGGAACTCAGCAAGAGGCCGTGCAGGCCGACGAAGAGCGGCGTGGTGAACGCGGCTGTCGCCCAGTAGCCAGTCTTGAGGATCGATCCGAACCTGGCGTGATTATACCAGAGAGCGAGAACGAACCCCAGTGCGACCGGAGCCAGGAAGGCAAGGAGGTTTCGCGCGCGGCGGCCGGCGCCTGAGATGGCAAGAAGATAACCGAGAAAGATCGGAAGGTTGATGATGAACGCCCATTTCGTGAGGACACCAAGTCCGCACAAGAAACCGGCCCAACTCAAGTTGCGAAGGCGAGGGAGTTGGCTGTGAGCAATCAACCAGTAGAGTGTGCCCACAAGACAGAGGGTTTCCAGGGGCTGCGTGAGGAACGACTTGGTGGCGTACGCGACGAAGAATGTGCTGAAGGCGAAGGCCATCGCGAGGTGCATCGACGTCCGGAGCGAATAGGCAAGTTGTTGGCCTGTCTTGACGAGCAGGAGACAGACCAACGCGCTGAGAATCGCATTAGTGAGCGACACACTTCCCCTCAGGGTGAGGAGCTTGAACTGTTCAGGAATGAAGGAGGAGAACGCCTTGCCCACGAGGTACAGCGGGATCGCCACCACCGAGAGACCGATCCCATATCTCGAATAAAGTTTGGCTCCGACCCCTGGGGCGACGTTCTCTCCGCTGACCGAGATCTCGCCGCGCTCCACGATCGCCTGCGTGACATTGAAAATCGTCACACCGTCGCTCGAGGCGATGATCCCGCTTGAAACCGATAGGAAGGCCGCGAGGAAGAAGAACAAAATGCGCAGGGTGGGCGACTCCATCAGTGCCCGGGTTCACCAGAACCGCCGCTTCGCGGTCAGATCGCGGGTCATGATCACCAGGTCGTGCTTCTTGCCGCGAAGGTCTTTGACCAAGCCTCGGAAAAACGCTTCTCCCTTGAAGCCGAGCCGCTCGAAGAGTCTGATGGCCGCCTGCTGCTCGGACATCATCTCCGCCAGGAGCGTCTCGATCCCCTCATCTCTGGCCAGATCGAAAAGCTCATACAGGAGGTTGTGGGCCAATCCCACGCGGCGATGGGCCGCATCGACGACGACGTGGACCTCGGCCACATGCCGGAGCCAATGTGTCGGGCGGCGCTGCAGCGTCGCGTCGCCGACAATCCTGTCATCCACCTCTGCGACAAGGGCGAGCAGCCGACCGCGTTCCAGCGCACGGAGTCGCGCCTCGATAGCTTCGCGGCGGGTCAGATCCTCGCGCAGGAACACCCGTTCAGCCTCGGGGATGCCTCTGAAGAACTCCAGGAGCCGATCCTGATCCTCCTGGTCCATGAGCCGGACAAGAACCTCGGTCCCATCCTTCAGCTTGACCGTCTTCGGATACCGCGCCGCTGGGATGTTGCTCATTGATCCACTCCTACTTCGTCAGATGAAGCGGAACGTCGGTGACCACGATGATGCGCTTCCTGAAAAGGAGCGCGCCCTTGATGAACCAGGCAGTCTGGTTGTGCAGCAGGTTATGCCACCATCGGGCCGGAACAACCTGAGGCAGGACGACCGTAATTTGGGCGTCGGGGTGCTTGCGCTCCACCCCATCGAGGTACTCGATGAGCGGTCCGAGGATTGAGCGGTAGGGCGAATCGAGAATGACGAGATCGGTTCCGCCGGCCCATAGCCCCCACTTGACCCGAAGCGCTTCTGTGGCCTCAACGTCGAGATCGACGTAGATCGCCTCCACGTGCGGCGAGAGGCTCCTCGCATACTGCAAGGCGGTCACGACCCCCCGGTGGATGCCCGAAACCGGGACCAGAATGATCTGCTCCTTGGGCTTCTGGGGCTCGAAACCCTGAAGGGTAAGCTGTTCGGCCATCGAACGGTAGTGTTCGTGGACCTTCACGAAGGCGATCGTCATTAGGGGGATCAGCGCGATCACGATCCAGGCGCCGTGGATGAGTTTGACCGCCGCGATGACCGCCAGGACGACCCCGGTCGAGATGGCTCCCAGCCCGTTGATTGCCACATGGAGGGGCCATCCGGGCCTGCGGAGCATCAGCCAATGCCGGACCATGCCCGCCTGTGAGAGGGTGAAAGAGAGGAAGACGCCCACGGCGTACAGCGGGATCAGGGCATGCGTCTCGCCATGGAAGAGCCAGATCAGAGCGGAGGCGAGGAGACCCAACCCGACGATCCCGTTCGAATAGACCAACCGGTCTCCCTGGTTGGCCAGTTGATGGGGCATGAAGCGATCGCGGGCCAGGATGGAGGAAAGGCGTGGGAAGTCGGCGAAACTGGTGTTGGCCGCCAGGATCAGGATCATGGCCGTGGCCCCCTGGATCAGATAGTAAAAGCTGCCGGTCCCGAAGATGCGCCTGGCAATCTGGGACACCAGCGTTTCGCCCTCCCGCGGGAGGACACCGTACATGCCGGAAAGGGCGGTGATTCCCAGGAAGAGGGTCAGCAATATGCCGGCCATCCAGGTCAAGGTGGTGGCCGCGTTCTTCGACTCAGGATGCTTGAACGCCTGTATGCCGTTCGAGATCGCTTCTACCCCGGTGAGGGCGGCACACCCGGAGGCGAAGGCTCTGAGGAGGAGGAAGAGACTCAGCCCTGTGCCGGGCGCTGGAAGCTCTTCGCCTCCCGTAGTCCCTGCCCCGGAGACCAGAGACTTGAAGAGCCCGAAGCCGATCATGACGACGAAGGCTGCAATGAAGAAGTAGGTCGGACCCGCGAAGATTCTGCCCGATTCCCGGACGCCGCGCAGGTTGGCCAGGGTGATGAGACCGATGCACAGGATGCCGAGGCTGACCCGGTACGGATAGAGCGCCGGCAGGGCGGATGTGATTGCGGCCACCCCGGCGGCAATGCTGACCGCGACCGTCAGGACATAATCGATCAGGAGGGCGGCCGCCGCGATCAGGCCCGGATACACCCCGAGGTTCTCCTTCGCGACGATATACGCCCCGCCTCCGGATGGATAGGCGTGGATCGTCTGGCGGTAGGAGGTCGCCACGATCACGAGCAACAGGGCGATGGCAATCGAGATGGGCCAGGCCGAGGACAAACCGGCCGACCCGGCCAGCACCAAGACCAGAAGGATCTCTTCGGTGGCGTAGGCGACCGACGAGAGGTTGTCGGAGGAAAAGACTGCCAGGGCGGCGAAGTTCGAGAGCCGCTGGTGCGGTGCCTCTGCCGTCCTCAACGGCGTTCCGAGCAGCTTCCGCTTGAGCGTTGAGACCGCCAAGGTCTTACCCCTGATTTCGAATCAGAAGTGGAGAACGATTGACCAAGAGAGATCCGGCCCGAACAAACGGTGGTATGCTAGAGCGTGTCGTCGCGGAAGTCAAGCGAACAGCCCGCCCCTTGAGGAGACAACAGTGAGGTGCCGCTCTGAGGGCAAACGCTATGGCTGCGGGAAGGCGATGATGACCGAATCCAGGGGGAGGACGCGGTACTCATCGTTATCGCGGTAGAAATAATGGCCTTCCACCCCCTCGGAGGCCTCTTCAAACGCGATGATGGCCTGAGTCGGCGGCATCTCCCGGAAGGAGTTGGATCCTTCATCGAAGCCGTCGCCTGCCACAATCACCTGGCCGTATCGGATTGAAGCGCCCCGCGGGCAATGTAGTGTGAGGGTGTCCGGCGGTTCACGGAGAACCCGGACGAGGAGATTGATTCCATAGACTTTGAAGGGTCGATCTGAAGTCGTTTTCTCGCTCATGTGGTACTATATAGCATAAACCGGTGTCTGCGTGAAGAGTGAAGTGCATGCGCAGCCCGGCGTACCCAGGATCGCAATAGAGAGGCGCATCACAAGGACCTGAAGCCATATGCCACGTGAGATCTCCGCGGGGGTGATTCTGCTCCGGCGAACGCCGGAGCCGCACTATCTCCTCCTTCATTACGAATCGGGCCACTGGGACTTTCCCAAGGGGCACATCGAGTCAGGCGAACATCCACAGGACACCGCCACACGTGAGCTGAAAGAGGAGACCGGGATTTCCGAGGTCCGATTCCTGGACGGCTACAAGCAGACGCTTCGCTACTTCTTCCGGCAGAAAGGAATCGGAATCTTCAAGGTCGTCATCTTCTTCCTGGCGGAAACGACACAATCCGAGGTCACCCTCTCCGCTGAACACGTGGGCTTCGACTGGCTCCCTTACGATGCTGCCCTTGACCGGCTGACCTTCAAGAACTCCCGGGACCTTCTGATAAAGGCGAATGAGCGCCTCCACGCATCTCCGTCGCACTAGTGCCGTTCCAACTTGTTTCGGCTAGTGCCGTTCCAACTCGCTTCGGCTAATCGGCAAGAGATGTTCTGTTACCCAAATAGTTGGAACGGCACTAATCGCCGATAGGTACCCTGCTAAGAACTATCGCTTTCCCCAGCCTCGTTACTTTGTGCTAAATAGTTGGAACGGCACTAGCCGGCAGCGGGTAGGCCAATCAGGCCGGTCGTCGCTCAGTCGTGAGGAGGTGTCCATATGAAGATTCTCGTCACAGGGTCAAGCGGGCTCGTTGGTAGGGCGCTGGTCGCCTTTCTCGCTGCCGGGGGACATAGGGTGACCCGGCTGGTTCGCTCGAGGCCGGGATCGGGAGCTGTGGAGGTCCATTGGGATCCCGACGCGGGAAGCATCGATACATTGCGCCTGGAAGGGCTGGACGCGGTGGTGCATCTCGCGGGGGAGAGCATAGCCACGGGCAGGTGGACGGCCGCGAAAAAAGCCAGAATCCGGGATAGCAGGGTCAAGGGGACGCGGCTTCTGTGCGAGTCTGTTGCCCGGATGGATCAGCCCCCCCGGGTGTTGGTGTCTGCCTCGGCGATCGGCTACTATGGGGACCGGGGCGATGAAATCCTCCGCGAGGAGAGCGCTTCTGGATCAGGCTTCTTGGCCGGGGTGTGCCGCGACTGGGAGGCGGCAACTGACTCAGCCATTCAGAAAGGAATTCGGGTCGTGCATCTCCGCATCGGGGTCGTGCTGAGTGCCGTGGGGGGCGCGCTGGCCAAGATGCTCTTTCCGTTCCGTATGGGCCTTGGCGGCGTGATCGGAAGCGGTAGGCAGTTCATGAGCTGGATCGCGTTAGATGACCTCGTCGGGAGCATTGCGTACGCAATCACGACGGAGGCGCTTCGTGGGGCGGTGAATGCGGTGGCGCCCCATCCGGTCACGAATCGCGAATTCACGAGGACGCTAGGGCGGGTCCTTGCCCGACCGACGCTGTTTCCCATGCCTGCCTTCGCCGCGCGTCTTGCCTTCGGCGAGATGGCTGACGAGCTGCTGCTGTCCAGTACTCGCGTGGAGCCTGTCCGGCTGTCGAGCGCAGGATACCAGTTCCGCTATCCGACGCTTGAGATCGCCCTCCGGCACCTGCTGGGAAAGACGTCATCGCCGTAGACCTTCCGCAGGTACTCAAACATGGCGAACGTACTTATCGCTGGCTGTGGGTATGTCGGCACAGCTTTCGGCGCGGGCCTGGCCTCGGAGGGGCACGTCGTGTGGGGTTTGCGCCGCCGCCCCGACGCGCTACTTCCCGGCATTCGCCCACTAGCGGCTGACCTGACGGTGCCCAGGACGCTCCAGGCACTTCCGCGAGGCCTGGATTTCGTTTTCTACACCGCTTCAGCCGATGCCTCCGACGACGATAGCTACCGCGCAGCGTACGTTGATGGGCTGCGCAATCTGCTCCATGCGCTTGGTCATCAGCGCCAGGACCTGCGGCGGGTCTTTTTCACATCCAGCACAGGCGTCTATGCACAATCCACAGGAACGTGGGTGGATGAGACGTCGCCTACCGAACCGGCGGAGTTTTCCGGGTTTCGCGTGCTTGAGGGTGAACGCCTCCTGCTGGGCAGCTCGTTCCCTTCCACCGTCCTGCGGCTGGGTGGCATCTACGGTCCAGGTCGCACGCGCCTGATCGAGCGGGTGCGCCGTGGTCTCGCCACGTGCCCCGACGGGCCGCCACTGTACACGAATCGGATTCACCGGGACGACTGCGCCGGGGCCCTGCGTCACCTGATGACTTTGGCCGAACCGGCCAGTCTGTACCTCGGAGTGGACCACGAGCCGGCCGAGCAATGCGAGGTCCTGCGGTGGCTGGCAAGGCAGCTTGGCGTATCGCCGCCCCGCCTTGAGCCACCGTTAGGCTCTACGCCGCGCCACCAGAGCAACAAGCGCTGTAGCAACGCCAAGCTGGTGGCATCGGGCTACGCCTTCCGTTATCCGGGCTTCCGGGACGGGTATCTGGCGCTGCTGGCTGAGGGGGTTGCATAGCGGATGTTGCGTTTCAGTGCGGCGGGCGGTATCGTAGGCACAGGAAACCTGGGCGCCACGTGGGTGTCATTGCTCCGATTCGTTCCAGAGGTGCTGTGGTGAAGGAAGATCATGCTGCGATCCGCGGGCGTGGAGCCGCCGGGAACCCCCCCAACCGATTCGAGACGATCTCTCATGTATGCGACCCGGATTGGACCGACCCAGAGGAACCCGCTCCCGGGACGCAATTTCTGAAGGACAGCTCCAGATCGATCATCGCGTACAACGACAGCCCGGACGTCGGGTTCGACGCCAGCGTCAACCCGTACCGGGGCTGCGAGCACGGCTGCATCTACTGCTACGCGCGACCCACCCACGAGTACCTTGGGTTCTCTGCCGGCCTCGATTTCGAGACCAAGATCCTGGTGAAAGAGGATGCGCCGGATCTCCTGCGAAGCGAGTTGTCCTCGCCACGCTGGACACCACAGGTGGTTGCCGTCAGCGGCGTGACAGACCCGTATCAGCCGGTCGAGCGTCGCCTGGGGCTTACACGGCGCTGTCTGGAGGTGTTGGTCGAGTTCCGCAACCCCGTCGTGATCGTCACGAAGAACTACCTTGTCACCCGTGACCTGGACCTGCTGTGCGAGCTGGCCCGTCACGAGGCAGCCGCCGTCTTCCTGTCCGTCACAACGCTCGACGGCGATCTGGGCAGGATCATGGAGCCCCGCACCTCGCATCCGACGCGCCGGCTTGCCGCAATCGAGGCCCTAGCGAAGGCTGGGGTGCCGACCGGAGTGATGGTCGCGCCGGTCATACCCGGGCTGACGGATCAAGAAATCCCTTCAATCATCTCGGCGGCCGTCAAGGCGGGAGCCCGGTTTGCCGGCTCTGTCCCGCTGCGGCTCCCTCACGGAGTCGGGCCTCTGTTTGACGAGTGGTTGACCCAATACATGCCTGAGCGAAAAGGCAAGATACTGAACCGGATCCGCGCGATCCGAGGTGGCGGCTTGAACGACCCCCACTTCGTCTCTCGAATGACGGGCGAGGGGGCGTTTGCGGAGCAGATCGCAAGCATGTTCTCGCTCGCCTGCCGGAAGGCGGGCATACTCGGGCGGGGACCGAACCTTTCCACGGCCGCATTCCGGAGACCCACGGTCGCCCAGCTCTCCCTTTTCGAATAGGCCCTTGGCCGGTTCGCGATCCCTGGCCATCCGTTTCTGGAATGGCTCTCGACATCCTGCCATGCTCACGATAAGATAGCCCGCCTATGAGACCCCACTGGTTCGTTCGAGGCGACATAGACGGCTTCTTCGGCCTGTTCATCGACAACCTGCTCCAGCTCATGGTCATCGCGGTACTGTGCAGGTCCGTCGGTGGGCTCCCGACCGAGCTGATCACGAGCCGTATCCTGCCCGGGGCCGCGGTCTCGATCTTGTTTGGCAACCTTTTCTACGCCTGGCAGGCAAGGCAGCTCATGAGGCGGACGGGCCGTGACGACGTGACCGCGCTCCCCTATGGGATCAATACGCCCAGCCTGTTCGCCTATGTGTTTCTCATCATGGGACCCATCTACCAGGAGACCAGGAACCCAACGCTTGTGTGGCAGGCCGGCCTGTTCGCTTGCCTGATCAGTGGGTTGATGGAGACGGCTGGCGCGTTCGTCGGCGATTGGTTGCGACGCCACACGCCTCGGGCGGCGCTGCTCTCCGCCCTTGCCGGGGTCGCCATCACGTTCATCGCCATGGGGTTCATCTTCCAGATCTTCGCCTCGCCTGCGATCGCCGTTCTCCCGATGATGATGATCCTGATCACCTACGCCTCGCGCACAAAGCTGCCATTGGGCCTTCCAGGGGGACTCGTCGCGGTGCTGACCGGTGTCGTGCTGGCGTGGGTGCTTCGTGCGATGGGCTTCCCGTACTTTCAGCCCTCGACCGACCCGTTTACGCTCGCCCTCCATCCGCCGGTCCCTGTACCGGGAGATCTGATCGCCCTCCTGACCAGCGCGACCGGCTGGAAGTATATGGCCGTCATCTTTCCGATGGGCCTCTTCAACGTGATTGGGTCGCTCCAGAACTTGGAGAGCGCCGAGGCTGCAGGGGATCGCTACGAGACACGACCCTCGTTGCTGGCGAACGGGATCGGCAGCCTCGCAGCCGCGCTGTTCGGCAGCACATTTCCGACCACGATCTACATCGGGCATCCGGCTTGGAAGGCCATGGGCGCCAGGGCCGGGTATTCGATCCTCAATGGAGCGGTGGTAACTCTCCTCTGTCTGCTCGGCGGGATCACGCTCGTACTCAAGGTTATCCCGCTGGAGGCGACCCTCGGAATCCTGCTCTGGATAGGAATCATCATCACGGCACAGGCTTTCCAGGAGGTGCCAAAGAGCCACGCCTTGGCCGTCGCCCTTGGCCTGATTCCATCACTGGCGGCCTGGGCGCTCCAGCTTGTTGAGATGAGCCTCCGGAAGGCTGGGAAGAGCCTCTTTGAGGCTGCACCGACCTTCGGCAATGACCTGTACATCAACGGCGTGATCGCTTTGAATCAAGGTTTTTTGCTGAGTTCGATGGTGCTTGCGGCCATCCTTGTGTTCGTCATCGAACGTGAATTTCTCAAAGCGGCGGGATGGACCGCGGCCGCGGCCGTTCTGTCGATGATCGGCCTGATCCACGCCTATGATCTCACCCCGTTGGGTGTTCAGAACAAGTTCGGGGTCCTCGCGGCCCCCGGATTTGCCATCATGTATGCCTCGACCGCTATGCTTCTTGTGCTCCTCTATTTCACGAGACGCAGCAGCAATGACGCTCCGCCAAAGGTGGCAGGCCTCGACCGGGAATTGGCCCATCGAGGGTGATCACCAGGTCATCCTTGAAGGATCGATCTCGTCACGTCAGGGATGCGCGGTGTCGATTAGAACGGCCCACAAGATCCTCATCACGACCGCAATCGTCTTCTTTCTCTTCTACGCGATCTGGGAGATCCGAAACTACCCGTACCCCGGTGGCGGATGGGCCGTGCTCCGTGGTATGATAAGCGGGACTGGCGCAGTGGGTCTTGGCCTCTATCTGAGGTACTTTCTCAAGGCATCGAAGCTCCGGTGAGCGGTGACGTCGGAGGGGATTTGTAGAAAGGAGAGCCGGTCATGGCGGGTAGAAATGTCGAAGTTCTGGAGAATGGTGGTGTCGCCACGGTGGTGATGAACCGCCCGGAGCGGCGTAATGCATTGTCGCAGGATCATATGGAAGAGCTGATCGAGGCCTTCCGGACGCTGGGTGCCGGCAAGTCGCGGGGGATCATCCTTGCGGGGGCCGGACCCGTTTTTTGCGCCGGTCATGACTTCGCTGACATTCTCGGACGCGGCCTGGGCGCGATGCGGGCTCTCCTGGCGACCTGCACCGAGCTGATGACGCTGATCCAGTCGATCCCACAGCCGGTAGTTGCGAAGGTCCACGGCCTGGCTACCGCCGCAGGTTGCCAGCTCGTCGCCTCCTGCGATCTGGCGATCGCGTCGGAGGCCGCATCTTTCGCCACGCCGGGCGGGAAGGGCGGGTGGTTCTGCACGACGCCGATGGTCGCAGTCAGCCGCTCCATCGGCCAGAAGCGGGCGCTCGAGATGCTGCTGACCGGAGACCCGATCGACGCTCAGACGGCCGCCGCGTGGGGGTTGGTCAACAAGGTGGTCCCAGCCGCGCGCCTGGACGAGGAGACCCGTCTGCTCTTGGATCGGGCCACAAGGGGCAGCGGCCTCTCCAAGGGAATCGGCAAGCAAGCGTTCTATTCCCAGATCGACCTCGACCAGCCGAAGGCCTACGCCTACGCCATGGAGGTCATGGCTGCGACGGCGCTGACCGATGACGCACAGGAAGGGATGCGCGCATTCCTCGAGAAACGGAAGCCAACATTCAGAGATAAATGAAACGGGAGGACAAATTTCCTATGCGGAGAAAGAGAAAAACACCTGAAAATGCTGGCTAACGTGGCAGCGTTGATGGTGTACAGGGTTGTGGGTGGCCAAGTACGATAAACTCCTTTCTCATATTCTGCGTGGCACGTCCGATGCGAACATTCCCTTCGAAGACTTTCGCCATCTTCTGCGGCGTCTGGGGTTCGAGGAGCGAATTCGTGGGAATCACCACATCTTTACGAAGGACGGTGTGGAGGAGATCCTCAATCTCCAGCCGAAGGGACGACAGGCCAAACCCTACCAAGTGAAGCAGGTGCGTGAAGTAATTGTCAAGTACCGACTGGCCGGAGGCGACGATGAAAAGTAAGTGGAAATACGAGATCATCATCTACTGGAGCGAGGAAGATCAAGCCTACATTGCTGAAGTGCCAGAACTGCCGGGCTGCGCGGCTGATGGGCCGACATACGAGCAAGCGCTTGCCAACGTCGAGGTGATCATTCGAGAGTGGATCGAGACGGCGAAGGAGTTGAAGCGCCCGATTCCCGAACCGAAGGGACGGCTGATGTACGCATAGCTGACCGATGGCGCGCAAGAAGGGATGTTGGCCTTCCGGGAAAAACTCAAGCTAACCTTCAAGGATCGGTGGGCGGCATCATCGCCCTTCACAATCGCGCCAACCCGCCCGCACCAGAATCGGTACCATGCTGAAGCGTTGGAGGATGCACCATGACGCAGAGACGTGATGTTGTTCACGGCGATCCTGAGATACTCGGCGGGACGCCCGTCTTCGTTGGTACTCGCGTGCCTGTGAAGAGCCTTCTGGACTACCTTGAGGGCGGACATCGACTGGACGACTTTCTCGACGACTTCCCAACGGTGACTCGGGAGCAAGCGGTGGCCGCGCTGGAAGAAGGCCTCCAAATGACCCACTACCCCAGCACCGGCTCTGAAGTCGAGGAAATGGGCTGCAACCGATCGCAGCGTTCAGGGTATTAGACAGTCTTGTCTAATCTTTGGTAGATGAGTCTCGGAGATGAGTCGGGGTGTTATTCGAAGTCAACGTCAGGGGGCACGAACAATGAAGATGATGAAGAACGAGTTCACGGCGATCATCGAGCGCGATGGGGAATGGTACATCGCCTACTGCCCCGAAATCCCAGGAGCGAATGGTCAGGGCCGGACCAAGGCGGCGGCACGGAACAGCTTGGCCGAGGCCATTGCCCTGATCCTTGAGGATAGGCGCAAGGATGGCCTGCGGGGGGTCCCGCCAGACGCGATGCTCGAGAAGGTCACGATCAAGTGAAGCGGAGCGAGCCGCTCCGGCACTTGCGGAAACATGGTTGCTATCTCAAGAGAGAAGGCCGGTTGCACTCGTTATGGTCAAACCCGCGGACAGGGGCCCGTCGAGACAGTCCCTCGACACACAGAGATACCCAATAAATTGGCCAGGAAGATTTGCCGTGGTCTGTCGGTACCGGAGATCGGTGCGTAAGTGCGAGCCTGCTAGCCGACCGCTTAAGCTGCTAGTGCCCTTCGGATTGTGTCAATCCTGGTTCGACAAGCTCACCACGAGCGGTTTCTTGTTCCACCACTGGCGTTTTGCGCGAGATTCAGGGCGAGGTGGATGAGGGTGCGGGTCATGACGCCGGTCGCGCCCTTCGGTTGGTAGCCATGTTCTTGCTCTTGGAGCGACGTGCCCTGGATGTCCAGGTGAACCCAGGATGTGTCGCCGACGAAATGCTTGAGGAAGCGCGCCGCGCCGATTGCTGGCGCCTTCTTGCCTCCTCCGGTGTTCTTGAGGTCGGCGCAGTCGCTCTTGAGTAGTTCCTCGTACTCGTCATCGAGCGGAAGCTCCCACAGCTTCTCCCCCGCCGCCTCCCCCGCCGCCAGCACTCGCTCGGCCAGCGCTCGATCGTTGCTGAAGAACCCCGTGCGGATTGAGCCGAGAGCCACGACGACCCCTCCGGTGAGCGTGGCGACGTCTACCAGGCGCTTGGCGCCGAGACGACCAGCGTAGCAGAAGGCATCTGCGAGGATCAGTCGCCCTTCGGCGTCGGTGTTGATCACCTCGATCGTCGTGCCGTCCATCGCCCGGACGATATCCCCCGGCCGCTGCGCGGTCCCGCTTGGCATGTTCTCAACCGCCGGGATGACCGCAGCCACATGGAGGGGCACCCGCAAGGCCGCGATCCCGGCCATCGCGCCGATGACCGCCGCCGCGCCGCCCATGTCGCCTTTCATCGTCTCCATTCCTTCGCTCGCTTTGATGGAGATCCCGCCGGCATCGAACGTCACGCCCTTGCCAACCAGCACGAGCGCCGGCTTTCCTGGGTCGTCGGTTCCCCGGTGCCTGAGGATGATGAGCTGAGGCGGGTTGGCACTGCCCTGTGCAACCCCAAGCAGCGCACGCATCCCCAAGCGCCTCATCGCGCCCCGATCGAGTACTCGGGCTGAGAGGCCGTATCGGCGCGCCACTCGCTTCGCTCTGGCGGCCAGCTCGGCTGGCGTCAGGATGTTGGCCGGCTCGTTGATCAGGTCGCGCGCAAGGTTGGTCGCCTTCGCGAGAACCCCGCCGACTACGATTCCGTGTCTCATCGCGCGCGCCGCTCCACGATCCGGGCAGTGCAGCGCAAGCGATTCAATCTCCGGGGACCTGTCGCGGTTCTGTTTCCCGCGGTACAGGTCAAACCGGTAGAGGCCGAGCAGTGCCCCTTCCGAGATGGCCTGGGCGACTGTTTCGCTTCCCAGGGGTCCCCAGATAGCGTCATGAACAGCGATCGCGACCGTCCGGGCGCGAATGGCGCGGAGGTGCCGAAGCGCTTCGGCTGTGACCAGCCGGACGCGGTCCGGGGTGATTTCGGATGCCTTCCCAAGACCAACGAGGAGCAGTTGCTCGACCGCAAGTCGCCCCATCGGGTGCAGGAGGAGTCGTTCGGAGAGTTTGCCGCGGAAGGCTGAGCGCCGGATGGCGGTGGTCATTCCGCCTGCCAGCGCGGTATCAACGGCCCTCGCGGGCTCGGGAAGCAGCCTGCCGCCCTCTGTGACAGGCAGCACGAGGGCGTCTGCCCTGCAGGCGAGGGCATCCTGAGCGACGGTGGTGATCCGCGGGGGACCCGGCGTCATTATCGAGGGAAGAGCGTGAAGATTCGCTGGCCGACAATCCCGACGATCGGAGGCAGGAGCAGGCTCGGGACGGTCCTGGCCGTTACGAAGGCCCACCCGAGGAACGGCACCTCCCACGTGAACATCCGTATCGGTGAGAGGAGCGACTTGGCTGTGATGAAGGTGAGCAGGGGTCCAACCCCCATCCCCTCTTTGAAGAGCGCGGCGGCGACAGGGAAGACGACGTATGGCCCACCGGGGATCAGAAGGCCCGTCAGCCAGCCGAGGAGGATCCCCTGAAAGCCAGATTCCTCGCCCATCCACTTCACGAGCATATCTCGGGAGATCATGACCTCGAACAGCCCGGCCAGGCAGAAGCCCAGTAGCAGTGGAAGCCAGACATCCTCCAACAGCCTGAAGCCCGCTTGAAAACCACGGAACGGCAGGTCGCGACCCCTTGAAAACGCGACGATGACCATGAGGATCGTCAGGCCCCCCATGACGAGAACGTCGGTATCCATGATTGTCCTCTTTTTTCGGTTCGATCTGTTGGGCAAACCGGTCCTCCTCTAAGTCCAAGGCCCGATCGGGCGACTGAGAAATAGGCCCGAGAGGGAGACTACCGAGAGGCAGGTGCGAGGGGGCGGGTCGAGAGCCGTTCGCTGTTCTTGGGATCCCGGTAGATCAGCGAACCGTTGCCCTGTTCCGCCTTGGCTATCGCCGCCCGGATGATATCATGGCGGGGGGAGAGAGAACAAACGGGATCGGTCGCGGCGGCGTCACCGGCCAGCAGGAAGGCCTGACAGCGGCAGCCGCCGAAATCGAACGTCTTCTTGGGACAGCTCCTGCACGGTTCCTGCATCCAGCCATCGCCGCGGAAGGCGTTGAGTCCCTGCGATTCGGCCCAGATGGTCGTCAGGGATCGATCGCGGACGCTGTCGAAGTGTAGACCGGGGATCACGTGGGCCGCGTGGCACGGCAAGACCTCTCCCGTGGGGATGATGACCATATAGTTTCTCGCCCAGCCGCCCATACAGGGTTTCGGATAGTCCGAGTAGTAGTCCGCCTTGACGTAGGCAATCTCCATCGTCCCCTGGTAGCGCGGTCGCGCCTCGAGGACCACGCCCTCTGCCCGGTCGAGTTGGGCCCGTGTCGGCATCAGCGAGCTCTGGTTCTCCTGGGCCCAGGCGTGGTATTGCGTGTTCGCCAGCTCCAGCCGCTGGGCCCCCAAGTCGGCCGCCTGGGCGATCAGCGCCGGCACATGATCGATGTTGAGGCGGTGCAGCACCACGTTGATGGTCAGGGGGAAGCCAACCTGCTTGATCAGTCGGGCAACGTCGAGCTTCTTGTCGTAGGAGCGGGCTCCGGCGACCAGCTCCGCCGTTTTCCCGTCTGTATCCTGGAGGCTCAACTGGATATGCTCGAGGCCGCAATCCCGGAATAGCTGCAACTTCTCGCCGTTGAGCAGGGTTCCCCCGGTGATCAGGTTAGTGTAGAGGTCGAGGGAGCGGGCATGGCGGATCAGCTCCGGCAGGTCCTTTCGGACCACTGGCTCGCCTCCTGAGAGGTGGAGCTGGACCACCCCGAGATCGGCAGCCTCGGAGAAGGTCCTGACCCATTGCTCGGTGCTGAGCTCGTTCCGCATCTCGTGGAAGTTCACCGGGTTGGAACAGTACAGGCACTTCAGCGGACACTTATAGGTCAGTTCGGCGACCAGCGTATAGGGCCTCGGGGCTCCCATCTATGCCTCCAACAGGCCGCGCGCCTTAATGCGCCCGAGAAAGCCCACCACGTCCTCCTTGATTGCCTCTCGGTCGATCCCGACGAAGCGCACTATCAGGGAATCGACGATCCCCTCAACGGTGTGCTCCCCGTCGCACAGCTTGAGGATCTCCGGCGCCGTCTCGTTGAGCATCAGCGCCGCCTCAGGAAAGACCAACATGTACCGCTTCTCCACCTCGTCCCAGCGTAGCCGGGCCTTCGGGGACAGGCGCGGCCGCCACACCGTCGAGGTGCCGGTCGCCGGTTCGCTCATCCGAGCCTCGCTCATTTGTCCCACAGCGGAGGGGGCCAGCCGGGCGAGATGTAAGCGAAGTACAGGGCGTCCAGCAGGCTCCAGAGGATGTGGCATTTGGTCGTAAGGGCCAGGATCGCCTTCTCTTGCAGCTCCCGGGTCGTGCACTGCTCCAGGACATATTGCAGACCGAACTCCACGTCGCGGGGGGCTTGGATCAACCTGGACCTGAAATACTCCAGGCCCTTCCTGTCCACCCAGGGGTAGTGTTGCTCAAAGACTGGAAGCCGCAAGGCATGGATCGACGGCGCGAACAGCTCCGTGAGGGATGACGCGACGGCCTCCACCAGCAAATGAGTCTGAACAAAGAACAGATACCCATCTACCGCGAAGCGCACGGCCGGAAGCACGAACCGGAAACTCTCGACTTCCGCCCGTTGGAGCCCCGCGGCCTCGGCCAGCACGAGCCACTTGTGGATCCCGCCCTCGGCTTCACGAGTCCCGTCGTGGTCCACGATCCGATGGATCCATGCCCTGCGGAAGGCATGATCATCGGCCTTGCTCAGGATCGTCGCGTCCTTCTTCGGAATCAGGGCCTGGTAGTAGAAGCGGTTCGCGACCCACGCCTGCAACTGCCCCTTGGTCAGCTTTCCCTCGTGCATCAGGACGTGGAACGGATGCTTGTCGTGATACCCTTCCTCGCCCACCGCGCGGAGCCGTCTCGTAAACTCATCCGTGCTGAGCCGCCCCTGACCACCAACCTCCACCATGCCTGCTCCCCTTCTCGCCTCTAAGCTCTCATACCACAAGATCCATCCCGTCAGACGCCACTTCCCACCCGGCCTCTTCCACAATCCGACGCTCGGGGGAATCCTCGATCAGAATCGGATTGGTGTTATTAATGTGAATGTAGATCCTCCTCACGTCGCGGAAATGGGCGAGCCTCGCCAGGCTTCCGTCCGGCCCGCCGATCGGGATATGGCCGATCTCCACGGCGGTCTTCTGTGCGATCCCCAGATCGATCAGTTCCCCATCGGACCAAAACGTCCCGTCGAAGAAGACGCAGTCACAGCCGCCGAGCAGGGCCGCCAGATCAGCATCGATCTGCCTGATACCCGGGACATAGGCGAGGGACCTGCCGCTCTTCGGATCGGTGATCTTGTACCCGATGGTCTCCTCGCTCCAATCGGAGACAAGATCCATCAGGTAGGCGGGCGGCTTGCTCGGAACGGGGAATGCCTCGTACCGGAGACCGCTGTCCCTTCCATCCACGCCGATGATCTCATGGCGTCCGGACGTGGTCACGTTCTTCCAGGTGCACTGGGAGGGAAACAGGCGGATCGCCCGAAAGACCGTATTCGACTCGAGTACCCAATCCTGTACCTGCTTGGTAGAGTAGAGGCAGAGGGGCTGAAACTCCCGCAGGGACAGGAGCCCGGCGATGTGATCGATATCGGCGTTGGTGAGGAGGATGGCTTGGATCGGGGTGCCGCGGGGACTGCCGTTCGGATGAAGGCCTTCGAATGATTCGATCTGCTGCCGGATGTCGGGGCTTGCATTGAGCAGGTACCATCGGACTGAATCAGCGCTTACGGCGATTGACGATTGTGTCCTCTGTCTGGCACGACGCGATCCGGTTCGAAGGCCGCGGCAATTGTCGCAGTTGCAATTCCACTGGGGGAACCCCCCGCCCGCTCCCGATCCAAGAACCCGTACTCGCACCCCAACTCCTTTTCGATCAGACCACAATACTCGACCTCAGAATTCCAGTGATCGAGGCATCATCCGCCTTCTGAAAGCCCCCCTACAGCAAAACGGGCCTCCCCGCGTCGGCACGAGCCGGGGAGGCCCATCTCGAAAGATCTTATAGAGGTGTCTTACTCCAGGACGAGGATATACGAATTGATCTCCGCGTCCATCCTCACCTCTTCAAATTCCGGCTTCACCCATGCCATGCTCAGATCACCTCCTTCGTCATCTCTATTTCACATCTCACAAGTTTTCTGGTCCTAGCTTCAGACTAATCTTGTGTATAAGCAGAAGTCGTGCCATCTTTACTGGAAAGTGTGTCTGTGAAATGAATATGTAACTATTTGAAAACAATTGATAATCAGGATTGGTCGTCATGGCGCATCGCGTTAAATACTGTGGACAATATGGGTGAAATCACCCAGTGGGTGATATAGCTCAGCTTGAGCTGTCAATCCCGAACTTCTTTAGCCGGTAACGGAGGGTGTCTCGACTAATTCCCAGTTTCTTGGCAGCCTTGGTCTGGTTGCCGCCTGCCTCGTGGAGCGCCTGGACGATCAACGACCGTTCCCACTCGGC
>JACPQX010000132.1 GCA_016190255.1 Candidatus Methylomirabilis oxygeniifera
CTTCGGCTCCGCTCAGGACAGGCTTGTCGAAGGGTCGAAGGGCTTTCATCCATTGCGGCTCGGTGTGGGCCGCAGCCCCGCGATCCTGCAAGGGGCCCGCCGGTTGCCGGGAGAGATGACCGAATCCTACTTCGATTGGACGGCGAAGCTATTCGACAGACGCCGGATTTCCGGAAAGCCGGAAGCCTTGAAAGGGGTCCGGGTCCTCGATCTCAGCCTCATCATTTTCGGGCCGGCCACCGCCGACTACCTTGGGGAGCTCGGGGCGGAGGTGATCCGGGTCGAGATGCCAGGTGGCGGCGACATCATGCGAATTGTGGCCCCCGAGGGCCAGTTCTGGAAGAACGTCTCTCCTGCCTTTTTCGCGCAGAACCACAGCAAGTACCACGTGGGCATCGATTTGCACAAACCTGAGGGACAGGATCTCGTCCGTCGTTTGGCGGCCAAGAGCGACATTGTGGTGGAGAATTACCGCGGCGGGACGCTGGAGCGGAAATGGGGAATCGGTTACCGCCAGCTCCGTGAGATCAACCCGCGCCTGATCTATGTCGCCAACACCGGCTTTGGCCAATGGGGCCCCTTCATCAGGCGGGCTTCCTACGACGGCCTGGCCCAGGCGGTCAGTGGCTTCACCGCCGCATCGGGCTTTCCAGGCCGACCGCCGTTGAAGATGGGAATCTACATTGGCGACTATTTTGGGGCGTGCCTCTCGGCGCTTGGCGTCCTGGCAGCTCTGCACTATCGGGATCGGACCGGCCAGGGGCAGTTCCTCGAGGTGTCGCAGTGTGAGGCGTTGCTCAGGGCCATGGACTGGACTTGGGTGTACGCCGGCCTGACCGGCAAGAACCGATCTCAGCACGGTAATCGAGATCCGTCCGTCTCACCGTCGGGTATCTATCCCTGCCGGGATGGATTCGTAGCCCTTGTCGCAGGCTCTGATGACGAGTTCAGAGGCTTGTGTCGAGCCATGGGGCGAGAGGACCTTCTGGCCGATCCCCGCTTTGCCACCCGGGCGGCTCGGGCAGAGGAAACGCATGCCGAGACCCTGGACAAGCAGATTGGAGCGTGGGTGTGGGGGATGACGCGGGTGGAGGTGGAGGCGACCGGGCGGGAGCATCGATTCGCCGTCGCAGCCGTCGCCACGGCCAAGGACCATTATGAGGACCCGCACCTCCGCGCGCGCGGCTCAGTGTGGGAGACGGAGGATCCGGTCTACGGGAACATGGTGGAGCATGGCCCGGCACCGAAGCTGTCTGAGACGCCCATGCGGTATAAGTGGGCGGCGAAGCCGGTCGGCTTCCACAACGAATATGTGTTCGGGCGTCTCCTGGGGCTGGGCACTGATCAGATAGAGGAACTCGAGAGGCAAAGGGTTATCGGCAAGTGGGCTGACCGAAAGGGCCCGAAGCCGCCTGACGATTGGGCGCCGGGCAAAGGAGAAATCCTCTAGTGTCTCGTATTCGCCTCCTCCCGTTGGGGGAACGGTGAGGGTGAGGGGAGAATGATCGATCAACCCTGGGAAGCTTGGATTAAGCATGAGTCCAACCCGCGCGAAGCGTTCTCCAAACCCGAGGCCCTGGATGACCTCCTCATCCTGGACGTGAGCCGGGAGAGCGCGGCCGGGATGGCCTGCACCTCGTTTCTGGCTGAACTGGGCGCCGAGGTCCTGAAGGTGGAGCCGCCCGGGGGCGACCCGGCGCGCCGATGGGGTCCGTCCGGATTCACTTATCAGGGGGAAGGGTTGGCCTATCTTGCCGAGGGGCGGAACAAATACTACATCACCCTGAATCTCGAGTCAGCGGAAGGGCGGGGGACCTTCCGGCAACTTGCCAGGCGGGCCGACGCTGTGGTTGAGGCGTACAGACCAGGCCAGATGGACGCGTGGGGCATCGGCTACCGACAGCTTTCTGCGGAGAACCCTCGGCTGATCTACGTCGCGATTTCTGCCCACGGCCAGTACGGTCCTCGGGCCGCTGATGCGGTGCAAGAATATGATCTCACGAGCCAGGCGGCGTCCGGCCTCGCTTTTATCACGGGCGAACCCGACAATGATGACGCCGGTCCGGCTGGCGTCCCGACGAAGGCGGGTCCGTGGCTGGCCGGGTATGCGGGAGGGGCATGGGCGGCCTTCGGCCTCCTAGGCGCGGTCCATTACCGGCACGAGACGGGGAGGGGCCAGATGGTGGACGTGACACCGGCAGAGGGATTGATGCGGTACTTGGAGTACACGCTCTTCTGGTACCACGTTGACGGGAGGCTTCGGGAACGGATCGGTTATTTCGACCTGGCGGTTTTCCCCTATACCTTCGTGCGGGTGAAGGATGGGTGGGGCTTTGTCGCCGGTTACACGGATCCCAATTTTGGGGCACTCTGCCGGATCATGGATCGGCTCGATTTGACCGAGGACCCTCGGTTTTCCACCACGTCAGCGCGTGTGAATCCGGAGAACGAGCGGCTCCTGCGAGAGGAGATCGAAGCGTGGTCGATCCACCTGATCTCGGAAGAGATCCTGGAGAAGGTGATGGCCGATCCCGGCCCCGGGGTAGTGGTCTTCGGCCGAGTGGAGTCGCCACTGGAGGTTCTCTCTCGGGAGAACTGGTGGGAGAGAGCGTGTTTCCAGAGGTTCTCAGATCCTGTGTACGGAGACCTCACCCTCCAGATGCCGGTGTGGCGTATGACGGGGACCCCGCCCCGGATCCGTTGGGCCTGCGGCCCGAGTGGTTACCACAACACCTACGTCTATCAGAAGTACCTCGGCTGGAGTCCCGACCACCTCGCCACCCTCCGCTCGCAGGGCATCATTTAATACAAACGCATTAAATGAGGTGTCATTGCGAGGGCCCAGAGCCCTTCGACCTTGCTCAGGATAGACTCCGCGAAGGGGACGAAGCAATCTCGCAATCATGCGGGCAAGACTTGTGAGATTGCCACCCCTTCGCTTCACTCAGGGCTTCGGCTTTTTTGGTCGCTCGCAATGACCCTGTAACAACATCTAAATCTAATGCGTTTGTATTAGTTCTTGTCGTCCTTGAACTTGACGGACCAATGCGTGCCGTCACAAAACGGCTTGTTCTTGGACGCGCCACACCGACAAAGGGTGTAATGTTCCTCCGACGCCCCCTCGGCCCGAGACTCGTCTTCCAACTCGACCCCACCAGTGACGAGATAGGGCCCATCCTTCGAGACTGCAATCATGGGGTCTCGATCTTGGTCCCGATGCTCCACCCCGTCGATGGAATAGCTCAGCGCTCCGGACGGGCATCGTTTGACGGCTTCAACGATCTGATCAACCCCAGCGCCGTGCGGGTCGATCCAAGGCCTCGTCTTCAACCGGAAGACGGAGGCCAGCCGCTCCGTACAGAATCCGGCGTGAGAGCAGATAGATCGGTTGTCGTGAATCGTGATTCCCTTACCCACATAGTCCTGTCGCTTGTCCCTGCTTCCGTCGGAGAGTCTCTGGCTGGAAAAGCCGACCTTTGAGTGCGTGCCGTCACAGAACGGCTTCTTCGCAGACGCACCGCATCGACAGAGAGCAATCACAGGTTTGGTGGGGATACTCTCACCCTTCGAGTTTCGAAGGCTCTGCAGGTTCCTGACGAGATACGGACCGTTCGAGGAACACTCTATGGCTGGTTGTGGCCCCTCTTTCGTGGACGCCATCGCACCCCCTCCTTCGATTTGCTGCTATTCCCACTCATGAGTCGTTACGGTGACCGCAGTCCAGTTCACGAACACCCTCTGCAGGCAACTCCCCCGGTAGCAGGGTAGTGGGTCAGTATAAGCTCAGCGACCCCCGAGGCCGTCCGTTGGATTGCGGTGGTAAGCAAAGGTGTGGTGTGCCCCTTCCTATTAGAGGTTGGCTTGTAGCCGCCGCTCGATGGGCGTCCATTTGTTGTGATGGCGCTTGAGATCCTTAAGGCGCACCACGGTGTGCATTGACTCCGGGTTGTGGAGACGCACGCCGTCGTGTCGGGCCAGGTATCTCTTGTAGTCATCAACGAACATACGCTGGAGGTGATTCCACGTCAGGAGGAAGAACTGATCGCCTCCATCATCGGCGAGCCGGACAAACACGTAGAGAAGCCGCGGGTAGGGCGGACGGAGCGGTAGGCCAACAATCTGCCGCTTGCCTTGACGCATGATAGTGACGAACTCGCTTACCTTGAAGTGCCACGAGTTGCCGCGGCTCGTCTTCACCTGAATGGCCGCATGGTGACCGCATGCATCGGAGGCGATGATGTCGTAGTGCGGAACGTTTCCAGTGAATGTTGCTGCGATGAAGCCGCGCCTGCACAGCTCCGCTGCAACGAGATACTCGCCCACCTGCTTCGTGAGTTGCGTGCGTCGTCCGCTTGCCATGCATCCCCCTGATGTTAACCAGAATTAGACTGCCTAATGTAGATCGCAAACGCTGCAATTGATGCAGCCCAATTCATCTAGCCTGTCGATGCGGTCAAACATGAATTCGCTGTAAGTTCTATGATATGATACAGGAAGAATGTACTCGAGAAGAGCCTTCACGCCACAGGACCAAATTGCTCCGAATCAGGGCTCTTCAGACTTTTGTGTGGGCGCCATGCAGTTTCCTCCCCTTTGTAAGGGAGGCAGGGAGGGGTAGAGGCACCAGAGGCTGGGTCTCACGGGAGAGCCGTGGTTGGTGTAAGCCGGCCAGCTTTCTACCTTCCCACCCCCTCCTTACAAAGGAGGGGACTCCCTTCGGAACCACCCACGTCCCTCCAAGAACCCACACGATTTCTGGAACAGCCCGAATTATAATGCCACGCTGGGGTCCGAACAAGAATTCAGATTGAATCACCTAGAAAGTAATTCTAGGGGGTAGATTGACGACAAGTGGGTGGGATGCTGCCATATTCACTGTCGCGTCTCCCATGAAAGAACTTCCACTTTATGCTTGCCTTTTCACCAAGTGTCCTATATAGCTTGAGGTATGTCAATAGAATCGAAAGGGAAAAAGGCGACTTTCCTCCTTTCGTCTCGGCTGCTGGATGAGGTTAAGGCGATCGTCAGGGAGGGGTCCTTTCGATCCATCAACGCCTTCGTCGAACAGGCCCTGTCTGAGCTGGTTCAGCGAGTCCAACGGGAAGAGCGCCGCCAAGCCTTCGCAGAGGCGAGCGGTGATCCCCTTTTTCTCGCGGATCTGAAAACGGTTGGGGGGGCCTTCGAAGCGGCCGATGAGGAATCCCTGACAACGCTCCGATGACGAGACCTGCCAAGGGTTACCGGTGGGGAATCTTCAAGGCTCGGCTTGGCATCGGTAGTGGCTCCGAACAGCAAGGAGTCCGACCGGTACTCGTGATCAGCGATGAAGATTTCAATCGGGTGATGCCTGTTGTGACTATCCTGCCTTTGACCTCACTCAAACCCGGGCGAAAGGTTTACCCCAATGAAGTCCTGCTATCCAAGGGTCTCGGAGGTCTTCGAAGACGCTCTCTCGTTTTAGCTCATCAGATTCGGACCATCGCAAAAGATCGGCTCGTGGGCTTGTATGGGTACCTGTACGATGCTGAAGGGCAGGCGAGGATTCAGCAGGCGATCAGGATCCACCTGGCGATGGACTGATCCCCCCTCGTGAAGGCCGCGCCGATTCAGCCGCGTGCGCGCCTGTTCGCCTGCCAGGGTTGCTTGGGTGATGCGAGCACGGCCTCGGCAGAGGTGAGGAGGAAGGCCTTAAAGGCGACCGCCGCCCGGCTGAGGCGCTTGTCCTCGCGATGCACGACGTACCACTGGCGATGCAATGGGAGGCCCTTGACGTCCAGGACGATCAGGCGCCGGAGCGCCAGCTCCATTCGGATGGCGTGGCGGGAGAGGAGCGCAATCCCCAGGCCGGCGGCCACGGCCTCCTTGACCGCGCTATTATCCCCCAGCTCCATTCCAACCGGGAGCGTTACTCCCTGCTGACGGAAGAACTCATCCGCATTGATGCGCGTCCCTGATCCGGTTTCACGCGCAATAAGGACCTCCTTTCCGAGCCGGTCTACAGACACCCTCTTGGCCTTTGCAAGGGGGTGGGACGGTGATGCGACGACGACCAGCTCGTCGGACAGAAACGGCTCAGCGACATGAGGAACTCGCTCGGGGGGACGCCCCATAACGATCAGGTCCACCTCATTATGAAGGAGACGGCGTTGGACGGTGGCCCGATTCGCGACGTCCAGGCTGATGGTGATCCCCGGATGCCGATGCCGAAATGCGCCGAGGAGGGACGGCAGCACGTAGGCCCCGGCAGTGCTCACGGCGGCGATGGCGACGCGCCCCCGCTTCAGTTCGTCGAGCTCCTCCATCACCATCTTGGCTTCATCGATCAGCGTGCAGACCTTTTGTGCATACGTGAGCAGCTCTCTGCCTGCCTCGGTTAGCACAATGGTCCGGCCGACCCGTTCAAAGAAGGTCGAGTCAAGCGTTCTCTCAAGCTCGCGGACCTGCGCGGAGACGGCAGGCTGGGTCAGGCGCAGCTCCTCGGCGGCGCGGGTGTAACTATTGTGGCGGGCGACGGCCAGGAAGATGCGGAGCTGATGAATCGTCATGAACGAATTATAAAGAATAGTCTATGAAAGTCAAAATATTTTGTATTTGACTTTATGTATTGACAGCAGGAGACTACGGGCGAGAGCCGGAGGCCGGGAACGGTGCCATCCGGAGAGTGGGGCGGGACGATCCGCCCCCAACTGAAGGGAGATGAAGATGGCCGGAACGGGAAAAGGAACGATCACGGGAGTAAAAGAGAGGTACAAGGCAGGGGTCATCCCGTATAAGCAGATGGGGTATTGGGAACCGGACTACGTCCCGAAAGATACCGATGTCATCGCGTTGTTCCGCATCACGCCGCAGGAGGGCGTGGACCCAGAGGAGGCGGCAGCGGCCGTCGCCGGTGAGTCCTCCACGGCCACCTGGACGGTAGTGTGGACCGATCGGCTGACGGCCTGCGAGTTGTATCGGGCCAAGGCGTACCGGGTTGATCCCGTGCCGGGGACTCCGGGCCAGTACTTCGCCTCCATCGCCTACGATCTCGATCTGTTCGAGGAGGGCTCGATCGCCAACATGACGGCGTCGATCATCGGCAACGTCTTTGGCTTCAAGGCGATCAAGGCGCTGCGCCTCGAGGACATGCGCATGCCCGTCGCGTATCTCAAGACCTTCCAGGGTCCGCCCACCGGGATCGTGGTGGAGCGCGAGCGGCTGGACAAGTACGGCCGCCCGTTGCTGGGCGCCACCATCAAGCCGAAGCTGGGGCTGTCCGGCAAGAATTATGGCCGCGTCGTGTACGAGGCGCTCAAGGGCGGGCTCGACTTCACCAAGGACGACGAGAATATCAACTCACAGTCGTTTATGCACTGGCGCGACCGTTTTCTGTTCGCGATGGAAGGGGTCGGTCGGGCGTCTGCGGCGACCGGCGAGGTGAAGGGACACTACCTCAATGTGACCGCCGCCACAATGGAAGATATGTACGAGCGGGCCGAGTTCGCCAACGAGCTGGGAAGCGTGATCGTCATGATTGACCTGGTGATCGGCTACACCGCCATCCAGTCGATGTCCAAGTGGGCGCGCAAGAACAACATGATTCTCCATCTCCATCGGGCTGGCCATGGCACCTACACCCGCCAGAAGAATCACGGGATCAGTTTCCGCGTGATCTCCAAGTGGATGCGCATGGCGGGGGTGGACCACATTCACTCCGGGACGGTGGTCGGCAAGCTGGAGGGTGATCCACTCATGATCAAGGGGTACTACGATACGCTCCGAGAGCCGCGAACGCCCGTGAGCCTCCAGCACGGTCTGTTCTTCGAGCAGGATTGGGCGTCGCTGCGCAAGGTCATGCCGGTGGCCTCCGGCGGCATCCATGCCGGCCAGATGCATCAGTTGCTGCACTACCTGGGCGAGGATGTCGTGCTCCAGTTTGGGGGTGGGACCATCGGCCACCCACAGGGCATCCACGCGGGCGCCATGGCCAATCGCGTGGCGCTGGAGGCGATGATCCTGGCGCGCAACGAAGGCCGCGACTACCTGAATGAAGGGCCGCAGATCCTGGAGGCAGCCGCCAAGTGGTGCTCGCCGCTCCGCGCCGCGCTGGAGGTCTGGAAAGACATCACCTTCGAGTACCAGTCCACCGACACCGCGGACTTTGTCCCGACGCCGACGCCGGCATAGGGTATGAAGGAGAGAGTCATGAGAATTACCCAAGGAACGTTTTCATTCCTGCCCGATCTCACCGACGAGCAGATCGCCAAGCAGGTGGCATACGCGCTGGGCAAGAGCTGGGCCCTCAACGTGGAGTTCACCGATGACCCGCACCCGCGCAACACCTACTGGGAGATGTGGGAATTGCCGATGTTCGATCTGAAAGATCCGGCGGCGATCATGTATGAGGTGAACGCCTGCCGCAAGGCCTACCCCAGCCACTACATCAAGGTGAACGCCTTCGACAACTCGCGAGGCTGGGAAACCATCAGGCTGTCGTTCATCGTCAACCGGCCTAAACATGAACCCGGCTTTAGCCTCGTACGCCGGGAGGCGGAGGGCCGGAATATCCGCTATACTGTTCACAGCTATGCCACCGATAAGCCGGAAGGCGAGCGCTACTCAGCCGACGGCACGGGCTCAGCAGTCAAACGGTAACCCCTCACCCGAACCCTCTCCCCAGGGGGGAGAGGGGGGCTACAAAAGAATACTCCTCTCCCCAAGTGGTGGAGCTGTGAAAGGGAATTCTTCTCCCTCACCAGCGGAGAGGGCCCAGCCCTAAATCCCCTCGCCCCCGCTAAGGGGGGAGAGGGCGCGGGTGAGGGGGGTGTGGGACATTTGATGGACGACCCTCAGACTAATAAAGAAATGCTCGACGTCGCTCAGGCCTTCAAGGACTCCAACATCCAGGAAATACTGAATGAGCTGGACCGCGAGCTTGTGGGCCTCCAATCCGTTAAGACGCGCATCCGAGAGATCGCCGCCTACTTGCTCGTGGACCGCTTGCGGCGAGGGGCGGGCCTGGAGGCGGAGCGACCCGTCTTGCACATGTCGTTCACGGGGAGGCCAGGGACAGGGAAGACGACGGTGGCGATGCGGATGGCCCAGATCCTCCACCGCCTCGGCTACATTCGCCGGGATCACCTGGTCGTGGCCACTCGGGATGACCTGGTCGGCCAGTACGTCGGTCACACCGCCCCGAAGACCAAAGAGGTGCTCAAGAAGGCGATGGGCGGCGTGCTGTTTATCGACGAGGCATACTATCTCTACCGCCGGGAGAACGAACGGGACTACGGCCAGGAGACGATCGAGATCCTGCTTCAGGCGATGGAGAACCAGCGTGAAGATCTCGTGGTCATCCTGGCTGGTTACAAGGATCGGATGGAGGAATTCTTCCACTCGAATCCCGGCATGCGGTCCCGTGTCGCCCATCACCTCGACTTCCCCGACTTTACGCTGGACGAGCTGATGCAGATCGCGGAGCTGATGGTCGCGCAGCAGCGGTACTGCTTCGACGAGAAGGCACGGGAGGCATTCCGCGAGTACATCAGGCGTCGCATCGCCCTTCCAGATTTTGCGAACGCCAGGAGCATCCGTAATGCCATCGACCGGATCAAGCTCCGGCAGGCCAACCGCCTCTATAGCGGCGGCGCGACCGTGACGAAAGATGACCTGGCCCGCATCGATGCGGCAGATATCCTGAAGAGCCGGGTCTTCCTGGAGACTCCAGAACTCGATGGTTCGGAGGACGCGGCCCGAACGGGGCAACCATGAGCAAATCCGGCATGCTCGAAACGCACTTCCCAGATCTCATCCTCTTTGCGCGCGGGAAGGTCCGTGACATCTACGATTTCGGCGATCGCCTTCTCCTGGTGGCGACCGATCGGATCTCGGCGTTCGACGTGGTTCTGCCCACGGCGATTCCGGAGAAGGGGAAGATCCTGACGGCGCTGTCGACCTTCTGGTTTCGCCTGACGGAAGACCTGGCGTCCAACCACCTGATCACGACCGACGTGGATGCCTACCCGAGCGCGTGCCAGGCGTACCGGGAAGATTTGCTTGGGAGGAGCATGCTGGTCTGGAAGACCAAGCCGCTACCCATCGAGTGCATTGTTCGCGGATACCTGAGCGGCTCGGGTTGGACGGAGTATCAGAAGGCCGGATCGGTCTCAGGCATCACGCTGCCCAGCGGGCTCCCAGAGTCCTGTCCCCTCGATCCACCTCTGTTCACGCCCTCGACAAAGGCGGAGCGGGGCGAGCACGATGTGACCATCACCTTCGATCGGGCGGCGTCCCTGCTGGGCGGAAGGCTGGCTGAGCAGGTCCGCGACCTGAGCCTGAACATCTATGAGCGCGCCCGCACCTACGCCCTCGAACGCGGCATCATCATCGCGGACACCAAGTTTGAGTTCGGCCTCCTCAACGGGAAGCTCCTCCTGATCGACGAGGTTCTCACCCCCGATTCGTCCAGGTTCTGGCCTGCCGATGCCTACCGACCGGGCCGGTCCCAGCCCAGCTTTGACAAGCAGTTCGTCCGCGACTATCTCAAGACGCTCCCCTGGGCGATGAAAGAGCCCGGACCGGCGCTTCCACCCGACATCGTCGAACAGACCCGCTCCCGATATCAGGAAGCCCTTCGCCGCCTCACCGCACCTCCCCGCTAAGCTCCGTCCTCCTCATCCACACTGTCACTCCCAGCCCTTCGCATGTCATTCTGAACCCTTCGCGTTCCGTCATCCTGAGCGAAAGCGAAGGATCTCACATCGCGCTCAGGGTAAACTCCGTGAAGAATCTCAGGGCAGGCTCCCCGAAGGGTCTCCGAGACTCTTCGCGCCCCCCTCCATCTCCTCTCTCCTAGCAGGGGAGAGGCCCGGTAAGGGGTAGCCCGTGCAGGAGGTTTTGGGGAGCGGGGGTAAGGAGACGAATTAAAGCCAGTCGATCGTGACGAGGTGCTCGACCTGCTGAAATTCGGAGTCAGCGGTCACAATGACAGCGTTCATCCGGCTCGCGGTAGCAACGGCAAATGCGTCGGCACAGGAAATGCGGAATCGAGCTTTAATCCTTGCAGCGTCAACGACATCAGCAAACGAGTTAGGGATAGGTTTGATCGGCAGCATCTCCAAGCGGTGGAGGAACTCCTCAGCACGCTCTACGGACGTGGTCTTCCCTATGATGTAGTACACCTCTCCAATGTTGATCTCGTTCATGAGGAGAGGCTCCTTGGATTGCTGCGAGGCCTCGAGCAGCAATCTAACCTTTTCGTACCCTTTTTCTCTGTTGAGGAAGGCGAGCAGTGCGAAGGAATCGAGCAAGCTTCTTCTCTCCACGTTCTGAATCCTCTCGCCGATCCGCCAGAAGTGCTTTGGTCAGGGAGGGGCCACCTCGGAACATGCCACAGGTGGCCTCGATGATATTCTCAGGGACTGCCTCGATGCTTGCCTTATTCTTGCCTGCTGAAGTCACCAGGACCTTGCCGCCCGGCTTGAGCCCGATTTCCTTCCGGATCTTGGCCGGGATAACAACTTGACCTTTGGCCGAAGCTCTTACGACTGCCATCTTCGTTCACCTCTTTTCTTGAACGTTGAACGTCTTGATTGAAAGTATAACCTATGACGAAGTACATGTCAACACTGCTTAAGTGAACCTTATTCCTCTAAGCGCACCTCCCCTCCATTTCTTGTCCCCCAATGGGGGAGAGGACAGAGGTGAGGGGGGCTTTCGAGGCAATGACAATTTCTCACCTCCATTCTAACCTAGGGTCTCTCTTTGCTTGACCTGATCCATGGTATGACGTATACAAATGCCCAAGGAGGTGTCCCCGGTGCTCAGGTCAAAGATCGCTCTCCCCAAATACACTATTCCTTGGCTTGAGAAAAGCTCGCTGGCTCGGGAGTGCGCCAAGCTAGATCTCCTGTTCGAAAAAGCCCTGGCGGAAGAGGGGTTCTCGGAGGAGCTGTCCGAGTGGCCCGAATACTGAGGGGGCAGAACGGTGGCGATCACCGCCAGCCGTAACGGGCGGCTTTCCCGTTGACCATTGAGTTGGAGCTAATGGAATTGTCGGATTCTCTCATCCACATGGCGGGGTGGAGAGTTGACGCGCGCCATGGCTATCGGGACTCATCTCCCCATGAACGCTGATACCTCCCACGACATCGAGAAGCTCGAGGCCGACCTCTGGGAGGCTGCCGACAACCTCCGCGCCAACTCGAAGCTCACCTCCAGCGACTACTTCATGCCGGTGCTGGGCGTGATCTTCCTGCGCCACGCGGCCAACCGCTTCGAAGCGGCGACGCGGCAAATCGAGGAAGACCGGGCCAGCGGCAAGATGCCCACGCGCAAGGTGCTGCCGGCCGATTACCTCGCCCGCGGCTCGCTCTACCTCCCGGAGACCGCCCTCTACGATTGGATCATGCAGCAGGCTGCCATCAGCGGCAGCGACTTGCCCAAGCTTATCACCGAGGCCATGACCGCCATCGAGGCGAAGTTCGAGCCGCTGCAAGGCGTGCTGCACAAGATTTCGGGATCTTCGAAACCAAGGTGCTCGAAGACCTGATACGTTTGTTCAACAGCGAGCAGATCAAGCAGGCGACCGGCGACGTCTTCGGACACATCTACGAATACTTCCTTGCAAAATTTTCGATCCAGAAGGCGCACGACAAGGGCGAGTTCCTCACGCCGTCCTCGATCGTCCAGACCATCGTCAACGTCATCGAACCGGACCACGGCACGGTGTTCGACCCGGCCTGCGGCTCGGGCGGCATGTTCGTACAGTCCAGCCACTTCATCGAGCACGAGGGTGGCGAGGCGGCCAAGAAGGTCGTGTTCTACGGCCAGGAGAAGATCCGCGACACCATTCGCCTCGCCAAAATGAACCTCGCGGTCCACGGGCTGGAGGGCAAGATCGCCGAGGCCCTCACCTACTACCAGGACGAGCACACGCTGGCGGGCAAGTGTGACTTCGTGATGGCCAATCCTCCCTTCAACGTGGACCTGGTGGACGCCGAGCGCATCAAGACCGACCCGCGCCTGCTCTTTGGCCTGGCAGGGGTGAACAAGCAGAAAAAGGTCGGTAACGGCAACTACCTGTGGATTTCCTACTTCTAGAGCTACCTGAACGAGAAGGGCCGCGCCGGTTTCGTCATGTCGTCGCAGGCTTCGAGCGCCGGGCACGGCGAGAAGGACGTGCGCCGTAAGATCGTCGAGACCGGCGACGTGGACGTGATGATCTCCATCCGCTCCAACTTCTTCTACACCCGCACCGTCCCCTGCGAGCTGTGGTTCTTCGACCGCGCGAAGGGTTCTCTTCCCTCGCCCCCCGGGTACCCTCTGGGTGCGGAGAGGGCTGGGGTGAGGGGGCCGGACACCGTCCTGATGCTCGACGCGCGCAACGTCTACCGCAAGGTCACGCGCAAGATCTACGACTTCTCCCCGGAGCAGATGAAGAACCTCTCCGCCATCGTCTGGCTCTACCGCGGCCAGCAGGCGCGCTTCCTGGCGCTGGTGCGGGACTACCTGCGCCAGGTCTGCACCGAGAGCGCGGCGATTCCACCGGTGCTCGGCACTTTCGAGGCGACGCTCGCCGACCTGCGCCAGCGCTTCGAAGCGCTGGCCAAGGCTGTAAAGAAGCACGCCAACCTCGACGTTGGAAAGAAGCAGGTGCTCGCCGATGTCGCCAGTGAATTGCGCGCCGCGGCCAAGCCCTACGAGACCGACCGCGCCAAGCTACTCGCCCACCTTGACGGCTTCGCCAAGCAGTACGCCAAGGCGCTGCCGGAGGCGAACGAGAAGCGGCACGCCACCCGCTAGGCCTTCGACCCCATCGCCGAGGCGGTCCGCGGGCTCATCAAGCAGGTGGACCTGCTCTATAAGCTCAGCGCGCGCGTGGCCGACCTGGGTGGCGATCTGGCGGGAGATGAAACAGTGTCAGCGGTCTATGACCGGCGAGCCACCGGGCGGCTGGTGAAGCAGCTCGACGAGCAGCGCACAACTGCGGTCGAGCAGCTCAAGCACGCAGTGTACTTCCACCGACAGGTGGCATGGTGGCAAGACCGCCTTGATTTGGAAAAGAAGATCACGGAAGCGGGGCTTCAGAATAGTTCGGCGAAGCTTGTTCCACCGCATGCCGTGCTCATGACAAGCCGCGCATCCGTCGGCTTTTTTGCGGTCGCTGGCCGAGAGGTCTGCACGAACCAGGGCTTTATCTCAATCGTGCCGCAAGAGCCAACTCTTTTGACCTACCTTCTCTTTCACCTGAGTGAGCGGGTTGAGGAAATACGCGCGATGGGCAGCGGCAGCACCTATCCCGAAGTCAGTCGCGGCAAATTCCGGGAGTTCGAGGTTCTCTTCCCAAGACGCTCGCTGGCATCAGCTTTTGGCGACCAGGCAACACAGTTGCTGAAACAAGTTCGCGTCCTGAAGCAGCAGAACGTCAAACTCCGCGCCGCACGGGACTTGCTGCTCCCGCGCCTGATGAGCGGGGAGACCGCAGTCTGATGGTGGTGTATTCTATTTAGCTAATAATCCCTTGACAGGGGATTATTCCATATATACAATACACCCATGCGAAGAGGCCTTGGACAGCTCGAAGCGATGCTGTTCGCCTATGTGCAGCTACGTGGACTACCCACCGTGCGCGTGGGAGAACTGCGTGGACCGCTGCGGCTGTCTGCGATACAAGAACGGAAACTATTGAACCGGCTGGCAAAAGCGGGATTGATTGTCCGCGTGTGGAGGGGGCTGTACCTGGTGCCTCCTCGGCTCCCGCTGGGCGGCAAGTGGAGCCCGAACGAGGCACTCGCGTTGAGCACGCTGATGGCGAATCAGAAGGGACGATATCAGATATGCGGGCCCAATGCCTTTAACCGCTACGGCTTCGACGGCCAGATGCCCAACCGGGTCTACGCCTACAACGACCGTCTCTCCGGAGAGCGCACCGTGGGCGCCTTGGCCCTGACGCTGATCAAGGTTGCAGCCGCACGGCTCGGCGACACAGACCAGGTGCGGACGGCGGAAGGCCTGAGTGCGGTCTATTCGTCACGCGTCCGGACGCTGGTGGACGCGGTGTACGACTGGTCGCGGTTCAACAGCCTGCCCAGAGCGTTTGGTTGGATCCGGGGCGAGCTGGCTGCCGGACGCGTCGGCGCGGCGGAGCTGGTACGGGTCACCCTGCGCTATGGCGATGTCGGAACCATCCGGCGGATGGGAGCGCTTCTCGATCGAGCAGGCGTGGCCACCGCGCTGCTCCGGAAGCTGGAGCGCGCTCTCAAGCCGTCCTCGAGCCTCATTGCGTGGAACCCTGTGCGGCCGAAGCGTGGCGCTCTCGACCGGCGTTGGGGTGTAGTGTGGAATGATCGTACCTGAGGCGCAACCGATCCGGCTGCACCAGGATCCTGCACTATTCCGGGAGGCCGTGACCTACACGGCGTCGGGAACGGGATTCGCCCCCAGGCTCATCGAGAAGGATTATTTCAGCACCGTGGTTCTCCAGTACCTGGGAGCGGCCGGGTGCGAGCTCGTCTTCAAGGGCGGCACCTGCCTGGCGAAGGTGCACGCGGGGTTCTACCGTCTGAGCGAGGACCTCGACTTCGTCATCCCGACACCGGTAGATGCGTCTCGCACCGAGAGGAGGCGGCGTGCCGATGAGTCGAAAACTGCGGTCGCCAAGATCGAAGAGCAGTTGCCCGGTGTCCACGTTATCACCGCGCTCACCGGTGCGAACGACTCCAGGCAGTACAACGGCGCTATCGGCTATCGCTCGCTGCTCGAGGATCGAGAGGAAACCATCAAGATGGAAGTCGGCCTGCGCGAGCCGCTGCTGACGCCCGCCGTCCCAGGTGAGGCGCGGACGCTCTTGCTCGACCCCATCTCCGGCTCGCCGCTGGCGCCGGCTCTGACCGTGCTGTGCCTTTCGCAAATTGAGGCGATGGCCGAGAAGCTGCGGGCGGCGCTGTCCCGCCGTGAGGCAGCGATCCGCGACTTCTACGACGTCGATCACGCCGTCCGCCGACTGGGCTTGCGTGTGCAAGCCCCGGAGCTGATC
>JACPQX010000127.1 GCA_016190255.1 Candidatus Methylomirabilis oxygeniifera
TCATTGCGAGCGAAGCGAAGCAATCCCGCCATTTCAGATTGCGCAGCCTGCCCTGAGCACAGCCGAAGGGGTCACTTCGTTCCCTCGCAATGACACTCTACTTAGTGTGTTTGTATTAGAGACGATCCCCTCAGTTCCCCCGCCAGGCGAGCGGGGTAGCGTATCAACATTGCCCTTGACAGGGAGGAACCCCCACGATGATTCGGAGTGTCTGGCTTCCTGCCGCATTGATCCTAGTGATGATGCTCGTGCGCCCTTGGGCTCCGGCAGCCCAGGAACAGGGTCAACCGAAGAAGGTGGAAGAGCAGGCTCCGGCCGCTCCGCCGCCGCCTGGGGTGGCTTGCAACAACACTCCGGCAGCGGCTTCGGAGCCGGGGAAACCGAAGAAGCTTAACCCGTGCATGGGCATTCCCGAAGCGATCGCCGAGGGGAGGACGATCTGGATGCAGACCGGATGCAACGGCTGCCACGGGATGGGCGGAGGCGGGATGGGCCCGTCGGTCATGGACGACCTGTGGAAGTTCGGCGGTGACGACGGGACCCTCTTCAAGTTGATCAAGGGCCAGATTCCAAACCAGACGATGCCTGCGGTATTCGGGGCGGTGCTCACGGAAGAACAGGTCTGGAAGATCATCGCCTGGATGCGATCGATTTATAAAGGCGACCCGAGTCAGATCGTGTGGTAGGGCCGGGCAGGGCGCCGCGATGCCCGCACGTCCCGGTGAGGAAAGCAACCCTATCCAGGATGAGCGTGCGGCCTGACCTCCTTGCCACGATTCGGGCGTGGGATGGGGAACCGGTCATTTGGCCGGATCCAGGCCGACGACCCAGTTCAGTTCCGTTTCGATTCGCGATGGGGGAGAACTGAATCTGGGCTTGAAAGCAGCAGTGACGTCGATTCTCGATTAGCACCCCCCACAGAGTGTCAAGAAATCTCTGGTGGCGGCAAATGGGCTTGCGGTGCGCTCATGGGCATGAACGTCCTTCGCCCCCCTCACCTCCATTCTCTCCCCCCCACCGGGGGAGAGGAGTTTGTTTTTGTAGCTCCCTCTCCCCGCTTTGGAGAGGGGTTCCTTCCTGTGGCCCCCTCGCCCCTCTGGGGAGAGGGCAGGGTGAGGGGTACGCTCCAAGAAATGACGCTCCGATAGCATTCCTGAAATGAGGCGTTCACCTTGAGGTGCCGGGCCAAGAGGTGACGTAAAGCCGTTGACTTCTTCAGGGTGAGGGAGTAAGCTGTGATTCCCGATTCAGCCGTCCACTGACCGATGCTGGCATAAGGAGCTCGTCATGCGAGACACTCGCGGCGTTGTTGTGGGAATGACTCTTGTGCTGCCGCTCCTTGCGCTTCTTGCTTCGCGGGCGGTTGCCGAGACCGACGTCGGCGTCCCGATTCACCCCAAGGCGATCACTTCAAGCGTTGTTCACCAGTCTGGCAAGGGAGAAGGGACCGAATGGGTTCAGGTGAACTTCACGACCCACGCGCCCTACGAGCAGGTGATAAGGTTCTACAGGGAGAAGACCGGCAGGAACGTTCAGATATCTCACCTCGAATCCGGGAAGTTGCTGAATACCCTCATTCTGTACGCCAAAAAACCTCAGGATCAGATTAATATCAATATTAGCAGCCAAGTGGGCAAGAAGGCGACCCAAGTCGAGATCTCCAGAAACCGGGTCCCGGAGTAAGTCCTCTTGATGTAACAGATTCGTTGCGTATCGCTCGACTATAACCGGAATTCATTCAAATTTGTCTCCTGGACATGGGAAAAGGGTTGACACACAAATGCTTTTGGACTACTTAGATAGGGTGCTTCTAAGTCGAGCGTGGGTAGGGAGCTTTCATGGGCAGCGGCCTTAACCGGTAACGGAAGAAAGGGGGATTTCGATGCGCGAAATCATGGTTGGCGAGTCGTTGGTGGGTGATGGCAACGAGGTGGCGCATATCGACCTGATGATCGGCCCGAAGAATGGCCCTGTTGGCGCGGCGTTCGCAAGTCGTCTCGCTGATCAGACCTCAGGCCACAATGGCCTGTTGGCGGTCTTGGCGCCGAACGTCCCGGCGAAGCCTTCGACGGTCATGTTCAATAAGGTCACGATCAAGGGCGCAACCCAGGCGGTTCAGATGTTCGGTCCTGCCCAGGCTGCGGTGGCGAAGGCGGTAGTGGATAGTGTCTCTGAAGGGGTGATCGCGAAGAAGGATGCCGAGGACCTGGTGGTGGTCGTCGGCGTCTTCATCCATTGGGAGGCCACGGATAATAAGAAGATCTACGACTTCAATTACCGCGCGACCAAGGAGTCGATCCAAAGGGCGTTGGCGGAGAAGCCCTCCATGGATGAGATCCTGGCGCAAAAGGACAAGGCCAAACATCCCTTCGCGTAGTTGGATCGGTAGAGACAGGGTCGGGTATCTCGGAGTCGAAGGGGCTGGTGGGCGAGGTCCGGGGGATCGAGACGTAGCACGCCAACGGCTCGATCCCTTTCTGACTCATCAACTCCTTTGATCTTTCTCGTTTGCGCAATGCTCGCCCGGGCCGAACATTCGGCCCGCTTCAGTCCTCTTCCTGCTTGGGGAATCGGCGGGCCGAGGGTCGGTCGCCCACGCTTCACTGTGTCCCGTTCGTGTTACCACGGCGTTGAATACCTGCGCGAGGGCCTATGGCAACGGAGCGAAAACACCTTCTCTATTTCTTGACCACCGAGGCGCACCCCAGTCCGTTCGACATCAACATGGCGTATGATGCGGGCTTTCACGCCGTGATTCCGTATGGAGGTGTGACTGAGGAGATAGCGGCGCTCCTGGTTCAGGACATTATCTTCTCCAGGGGCCCGAAGGGGGCCAAGTTCTCGGCGATCTTCATCGGCGGCAACGATGAGGATCTCGCTGAGCGAATTCGAGAGACGGCCGTCAAAAACATGTTCCCGCCATTCCAGTGCTCGATGATGATCGATCCTAAAGGGGCCTACACCACCGCCGTGGCCCTTGTCGCCAAAGTGGACAAGGCGTTCGGCGGGCTCAAGGGCAAGAAGGTGGCGATCCCGGGAGGGACGGGACCGGTCGGGAGAGTCGCGGCCACGCTGTGCGCGAAGCTGGGGAGTGAAGTGATCATCGGTTCCCGGCGATTGGCCGAAGTAGAAAAATTGGGGCAGCAACTTTCAGAACGCACGGGTGGGGATATCAGGGGCGTCCTCATGGCGACGGACGAGGGGAAAATCCCACACCTTCGTGACGTGAATCTGATTCTTACGACTGGCAAGGCGGGGATCGAGATGATCTCTGAGACAGTCCTGAAAACGCTTCGGCCCGGTACCTTTGTGGCCGATGTGAATGCCGTGCCTCCCACGGGCATTTATGCCCTCTCGGTAGACGATGACATGAAGGAGATCGTTCCCGGCATTAGGGGAATCGGGGCGCTTGCTATCGGCGTGTTGAAGTACGATGTTGAGATGGAGATGCTCGAGACGATCCGCACCTCTGATAAGTTCACGGTTCTTGATGAGAATGCCGCCCTGGAGATCGCCAGGAGGCGGCTCTCCGCGTGATCCGCCCTCCTGAGGAAGATCATCATCCGGTCTGAGCATGGGAGGCAACGTCGCCATCGTCACCGGCGCGACCCGGTGAGCCGGGTTCGCCTTATGGCGAGGATCGCTGTGTGGTATGATCGTTGGCAAACGGGAGTGAGCAACGCGTGTCTGAAAGACGCTTCACCCTGATCACAGGGCGGACGACGAAGCAAGGACGATCGGTCCACCTCGGCAAGGACGCCAAGGAGTTTCTGGATGAGATCTCGACCTTGCAGATGAACCTGAAGGATATCGAAGTCCTGGGGCTTCAGGAAGGCGATCAGGTTCAGCTAAGAACGAGCCACGGATCGGCGGTGGTAAGATGTAAGAAGGGGGATATCCCCCAGGGCCTTGTCTTCATCGCCTATGGGGGATTCATCAATGCCCTTGTCGGCTCGGATACCCAGGCGACCGGGATGCCGAATACGAAAGGGATAGAGGTGGAGGTTGAGCGATATGGCTGAGAGCGTTGGCGTGAAAGATCTCAAGGTCGTCGAGGGCGTGACCTGCCCGTTTTGCGGCGTCACCTGCGACGACCTTGTCGTCCACGTCGAGGACGGGAAGATTAAGGAGGTCAAGAACGCCTGCGTCCTGGGCAAGGACACCTTCATGCATCACCTGGAGGGCTGGGCGACGCCGAGGATTCATGGGAAACCCGCGACCGTGGATCAGTGCATCGATGCGGCCGCTGAGATCCTCGCCAAGGCCAAATACCCCCTCATCTATGGACTCGATTCGACAGAGCTTCACGCGCAGCGAAAGTCGATCGAGCTGGCCGACCTGATCGGCGCGAACATCGACCACACCTCCTCCGTCTGTCACGCGCCGAGCCTGCAGGCGGTCCAGACGGTCGGCATCTCATCGTGCACCGTGGGGGAGGTCAAGAACCGGGCAGATCTGGTTATCTTCTGGGGATGTAACCCCGCAGAGGCTCATCCCAGGCATCCCAGCCGTTACTCGGTGACCGCCAAGGGACTGTTCACGCCCAGGGGCAAGAGGGATCGGATGGTCATTCATGTGGACGTCAGGCCGACGCCCACCGCCCGAATGGCCGATGCGTTCATCCAGATCAAGCCGAACTCCGACTATGAAGTCTTCTCGGCCCTCAGGGCACTGCTCAAGGGCCACGAGCTCGACCAAACCGAGGTGGGAGGGGTGGCGATCGACGAGTGGAAGACGCTGCTCGAAAAGATGAAGAGCAGCAAGTTCGGGATCCTCTATTGGGGGATGGGTCTCACCATGACCCGCGGCAAGTATCTGAATATCGTCGCGCTGCTCACGCTCACCCAGGAACTGAACAGGTACACGAAGTTCCAGGCCGCGCCGATGAGGGGTCATGGCAATGTGGTGGGGATGGCTCAGGTCTTGACGTGGCAAACAGGCTATCCCTTCGCCGTCAATCTGAGCCGCGGGTATCCGCGATTCAACCCGGGGGAGTACTCGGTGGCCGACCTGTTGGCTCATGGAGAGGTCGATGCCGCGCTGATCATTGCCGCCGACGCCATCGGCAACTTTCCCGCGAAGATGGCGGAGCATCTGCGATCGATCCCGATGATCGCCGTCGATCCAAAAGAGAGCGAGACCACCAAGGTAGCCACGGTGGTGATCCCCTCAGCGCAGGCCGGGATCGCCGCCGGGGGAATGGCCTACCGGATGGACCATATCCCCCTCGTCATGAAGAAGGTGGTTGACTCACCCTATCCGTCGGATCGGGAAGTGCTGGAGCGAATCATCGCGAAGGTCGCGGCGATAAAGACTGGTGGCAACGGCGCACACAGGTAGTCCGAACGCCTTGAGTTGTGTTACATGGTCATTGCGAGCGCGGCGAAGCAATCTCGCTCCGTTCGGGATTGCGAAGCCTGCCCTGAGGATACCCGAAGGGGTCGCTTCGCTCTCTCGCAATGACACGTTACTTAATGCCCCTGTATTAGTCACGGAAAGGATCACGTAGCGCCGTGGGACGTTCGCTTAAAATCGTGGGTGGCGAGGTCTACGATCCGGCCAACGGCGTCAATGGGGCGGTCAAAGAGATCTGCGTCCAGGACGGAAAGATCGTCGAGTCCTGTACTGGCGCCGCCGAGGTCATCGACGCGACCGACCTGGTGGTGATGCCGGGCGGGGTCGATATCCATACCCATATCGGCAGCCCCGCCGTCAACGCGGCCCGCGGCTTCAGGCCCGAAGACCACCGACACGGGCTGATGAGCAAGAAGCCCGGCCTCAGATCCGGCGTCGGCTTTACGGTTCCCTCCACCTTCGCGACCGGCTATCTCTACACCAGGATGGGCTACACCACGGTGATGGAGGCGGCCAATGCCCCGATCGGTGTCCGCCACACCCATGAGGAGTTGATCGATATCCCGATCGTGGACAAAGGGATCTACATCCTCATGGGCAACAACGAGTTCATCCTGAAGTACCTCAAGGCGGGCGAGATGGACAAGGTCAAGCGGTACGTCGCCTGGCTCATCCGGTCCCTGAAGGGGTACGGTATCAAGCTGGTCAACCCGGGCGGGGTCGAGCAGTGGAAGTACGGGAAGGATGTTGAAGGTCTGGATGACAAGGTGTACTACTTCGACGTGACGCCGCGCCAGATCTTGAAAGCGCTTTCCTGGGCTAACGAAAGCCTCGGGTTGCCGCATCCGATCCACCTGCACGCCAACCGCCTGGGGATCCCGAATAACTATTTGACGACCCTGGAGACGATGCACGCCCTGGAGGGCTCCAGGCTCCACATGGCTCATACCCAGTTCCACAGCTACGGAGGAGAGAACTGGGGTGGCTTCTGCTCTAAGGCAGTTGAGGTCGCCGAGTACATAAATGCCCATCCCAACGTGACGACGGACATCGGCCAGGTCGTCTTCGGCGATGCCACCACCATCACGGCGGACGGTCCATGGCAGTACCGCCTCTACAAGCTGAGCAAGAACAAATGGTACAACCAGGACGTGGAGGTCGAAACGGGGTGTGGGATCGTCCCCTACGCGTATCGGGAGAAAAATTATGTGAACGCCATCCAGTGGGCCATCGGCCTGGAGCTGTTCCTGCTGATCCGCGACCCGTGGCGGGTGTTCCTATCTACCGACCATCCCAACGGCGGCCCCTTCATCTTCTATCCCTGGATCATCAAGCTGCTCATGGACAAGGCGTTCCGTGCCGAGATGCTCAAGCGCGTCCACAAGCGGGTCCTGTCGGACACCACCCTGCCCAAGCTCGACCGGGAGTACACGCTCTCCGAGATCGCTATCATTTCCCGGGCCGGCCCGGCCAGGGCGCTTGGGCTCAAACACAAAGGGCATCTGGGCATCGGGGCGGATGCCGACGTCGCCATGTATCCGAAGGGTGATGACCCTGAGCGGATGTTCGAGCATCCCGTCTACGTCATCAAGGACGGAGAGACGGTCTTGCGAGAGGGGGAGATCGTCGGAACCCGGGACGGCAAGACCCTATTCGTCGTTCCCCCAGAGGTCGGCGAGATGGACCCCGAATTCAAGACTGAATTTGAGAACTATTACACCATCGAGTACGAAAATTTCCCGATCGACATCGAGGACATCCCCAATCGCGAGGCGATCCCGGCAGGAGTTGCGCGCTAGCCAAGATAGAGTTTCGAGTTCTGAGTTCCAGGTGCCGAGTTGCAGGTGGAGCGCCTTCTGGATTTAACCTGGAACCCGAAACCTGGAACCCGGAACTACTCACGGAGCCTTGATGGAGATCAACGGCGTTCCGATCGATCAGACGTATGCCGAGGCGTTCACCATGTACGCCAGCCGGGTGCTGATCACCGCCATCAGCAAAGGGTGGGCGATGGAGGCGGCCCGGAGCATGGCGGGCTTCGGCACCTCGGTCATTGGCTGCGGGTGCGAGGTCGGCATCGAGGGCGCCGAGCCCGAGGAGACCCCGGATGATCGCCCCGGCGCAAGCGTGCTGCTGTTCGCCCCATCAAAGAAGGCTGTCCAGGAGCAACTGATAAAACGGATCGGCCAAAGCGTGATGACTACTCCTACATCGGCCTGTTACAACGACCAGGAGGCCGAGGACCGCCTTTCCGTCGGCGGAAAGCTCCGCTACGTCGGAGACGGATTCCAGA
>JACPQX010000128.1 GCA_016190255.1 Candidatus Methylomirabilis oxygeniifera
CCTCCGGCGCCCCGGGGATCGAGGTCTTGAAGCTCCACGTTCCCGTGGACGCCGGGAACCTCTCCCAGTTCGTCTTGGCCTGCCTAGACATCGCTCACCAGCGGCTCGATATCTTCTACGAGCTAGAAGATGGGGCGTCACACCTCAACCACAGCCAAGAGTTCGCTGTCAAGTTGTCTCAACAGCGATGTAAACATTCATCTTGCACTTAACCACTATAGCGCAGCCCATCACGAGGTCGCAAGGGAAAACCCGGAGCCCGGGGAGCAGAAGTTATGAATTCGATTGACAGGTACGTAGGCACGTAGTATAGATGCTTCAAGGTCAAACCGACGAAATATTCCAGCATCTTACGCCGCGCCGCGCGGCACGATGTCTATGCCGGTTCTGCCCGCGACGAATCGAGCCCGTGGTGCGAACATTCTGACCGGGAACCGCTCAGCCGCACATCACATTCTCGCAAAGGAGGCGAAGTCGATGAAACCGCTGAGGATCGGAGCGATTCCGACGATGGCACTGCTGATGGCTATCCCGTTGTTGCTATCAGGCTGCCCGAAGCGTGCGGATGTCGCCGATATTGGCTCTCAACCGGGCGTTGGTCAGCCGGGAGCAGCAACGTCGTCAACATCGACCACGGGCCAGGCTACTTCACCAGGGGATGCCTCTCGATCGTATTCCAGCACGCTGACGCCCAAGGAGGAGATGGTGAAGCCCCCCACGTCGATTGAGGAGTCACCAGCTAAGGGAGCGCCGTCAGCGGGACCAACCGGAACGATGGACAAGGGATCTCCGCTCAAGGATATCTTCTTTGACTTCGACAAGTCGAACATCCGGGACGACGCAAAGCCGAACCTCTCCGAAGACGCCCAATGGCTCAAAGCCAATCCGACGGCGAAGATCACGATCGAGGGCCACTGCGACGAGCGAGGGACCGCAGAATATAATCTGGGCCTGGGCGAACGCCGGGCAAAAGCCGCGATGGACTATCTCGTGGCGGCCGGAATGGACGTGAAGCGGGTAAAGATGATCAGCTACGGGAAGGAGCGCCCCTTCGTGCTAGGTCACGACGAGTCGGCTTGGAAGTGGAACCGACGGGCGCACTTTGTTCTCACCGAGCGCTAGCGGGGTCACTGGCAAAGCATCTGTCCGGCTGTCGCCTCTTCGGGTAAGGCTCACACCAGGTCCCTGGCTCTCCTATCGGCGTGGCAGGGGGAGCCAGGGCAGATCTGGGGGGAAGAACCCTTGGCCGTTGTGGGATGCACGCACCCCAGGTTCAGGGGGGTCAGCAACCCGTCGTGACATCCGCATCCTCATAGCACTGTTCGAGGAACCGGTTCAACCGCAGCAGGAACCACTGCATCCTCTGTCTCCAGGTCGCCTGCATTTCTGCCATCAGAGAGATTCCTCCGTCCGTAAGCCTGATAGAGCGTCCTGTTCTGAGCCATGTAGCTGGACGAATGCCCTCGGGCCTCCACCGTGGCTCCAGTTCTGATCCCCCCCCACACGTGCGCGCCCCGATCCTACGAGCGGAAGAAGACCAGGGTGACCAGGACGAATAAGGGAAGCAGAATGCCGATGGAGTACTTCATGTAGCCGAAGAAGGATGGCATCCTGACCCCCGCCTCCTCCGCGATCGCCTTGACCATGAAATTGGGCCCGTTCCCGATGTAGGTATTCGCGCCCATGAACACGGCGCCTGCGGAGATAGCCGTCAGAAACGCTTCCCCATGGATACCCCCGGTCTGCGCCTGAAGTAGCTCGCCCAAGTTCATCGCCTCCGTCCCCATCAGCCCGCTGGCCGTCGTGGCGAGGGCGAGGTACGTCGGCGCATTGTCGAGGAAGCTCGACAGGACCCCGGTCACCCAAAAGAAATGCCAGGGCTCCCGAAGGCCGAGCTGATCTCCCCGAGCCTCCAAGATCGCCATGGCGGGGATCATCGCCGCGAAGATCCCCGCGAAGAGCACCGCCACCTCAACGATGGGCTGAAGGGTAAACTGATTGGCCGCTCGCGTCTCGCTGCGTGTCACGAGGATGGAGATCATCGCAAGGAGACCCATCCCTATTACCTGCCCCCACTTCCGCGCATGCTCGGACTGGAGCCCGATCTCCTCGCCGAACCGGCCGACGACAAGGGCGACCACCAACACCCCGAGCAGAAGCAGGAGATTGACGCGACCCTCCACACGAAGCCGTTTCAGTGCCGGAGCTTGCCCCTCCAAGGCCTCACGGGTTGCAACATCCTCCCGCCTGAGCTGCCGCCGATCCCATAGATAGAAGATGACGAGCAGCGCCGCGTTCATCAGGAGCCAGTGCGGCAAGAGCCGAAGCGTCCACTGGAAGGGGACCCCGCGAAGGAAGCCGAGGAAGAGAGGCGGATCGCCGAGGGGGGTGAGGAGCCCTCCTATGTTCGAGACAACGAAGATGAAGAACACCATAATGTGAACCTGGTGTCGACGCCTCTCGTTGGAGCGAAGCATGGGACGGATCAGGAGCATCGAGGCCCCCGTCGTTCCGATGATATTCGACAGGATGGCACCCACCGCGAGGGTGACGGTGTTGACCAGAGGGGTCCCCGTGAGGGATCCTCGCAGGTAGACTCCACCGGAGATGATGAACAGGGCCGCGAGAAGGACGATAAACGCCAGGTACTCGATCCCGGTCTCAATCAGCCTGTGGCCATCCAACTGGGCGATGTAGACCGCTACGGGGACGCCGAACAGGGCACTGATGGCGCCCTTGTTCAGGTTGGATTCCCACCAGTGCGGAACGATCAAAGGAAGGAGCGCGATCGAGAGGAGCAAGAGGACGAAGGGCGCCACCCAGCCCAACGCGACCTGATGGCCCAGATTCGCCCCGCTCCCTTCCGTGGCCGCGGCGATGCCGGGTGCGGAGAGAGGCACGAGCGCCACGAGCGCCGACCTCACGTGCGCTGCTCGACCGACCACCTGGGACTGACTCCACTTCACAGGAGCACGAAGGAACTGATCCCCAGGCCGATCTGGTTCGTGCAAGTCGAAAGCATCAGGCTAAAAACGCAACAAGAGGCCCACCGGCAGTGGGCCTCTTGTTGTAACAACCTGTCGCGCTGATTGATCTGAGCAGGAGGGTACGGCTAACCGCTACGCCTCCTTGGGGGCTGGCGCCTTGGTGATCAAGGCGATGAGGATCCCGGCCACACAGAGAGCGCTCAAGATCCAGAACGCCCCGACGAAGCTCCCGGTCGTCGCACGGACCTGCGCCCCGATGATCGGGCCCATGACGCCCGCCGCGCCCCACGCGCTGAAGACCAGGCCATAGTTGAGCCCCAGGTTCTTGGTCCCGAAGTAATCGGCCGTGTAGGAGGGCATCAGGGCCAGGTAGCCGCCGTAGGCGAAGCCTACCAGGCTGATGCCGGTCGTGTACATGCCGAAGGTCTCGGCGCCTCTCAGGACGCCAAGCAGGGCCACGATGTACACAGCGAACGCCAGCATCGTGGCGTTGCTCCGGCCGATCTTGTCGGAAATCGCGCCGAAGGCCGGCCTCCCGAGGCCATTGAAGATGGCCATCGTACCCAGCGCCCCGGCCGCCACGCCCGGGGTAAGCTTCGCCAGCTCGACGCCCATGGGGACCGCCTGCGAGATCACCATGAGCCCTACACCGGCGCCGAAGAGATAGATGAACCAGAGAAGGTAGAACTGGATAGTCCCCGCCATCTCCGATGGCGCGTAGTCGTCCTTTTTCGCCTTGACGCCGGCCGCCGGCGCGGGTGGGCTCCAGCCTGCCGGCTTATACCCGGCGGGCGGGTTTCGGAGCATGGCCCCTGCCAGCGCCGTCAGGACGCCGAAGATCACCCCGAAGATGGCGAAGGTATTCAGCACTCCGACCTGCCCGATTAGCCTGGTCCCCACGGGGGCACCGATCATCGACCCTGCACCGAATCCCAGGACGGCGAGCCCGGTGATGAAGCCCCGCATGTCGGGGAACCACTTGACACAGACCGCGATGGGGGTCACATAGGCAAAGCCAACCCCGAGCCCACCCAGGATGCCGTAAGCGACGTACAGGCCTCCAAGGGTATTTCCCAACTGGCTGGCAAGCAAGAAGCCCGCGCCAAGGATGATCCCCCCTGTGATCCCGACGGTCCGGGGGCCGGCCTTATCCTGCCACCGGCCCGCGAAGACCATCCCCACGGCGAAGAACACGATCGACAGGGTGAACGGAAGCGTTGCCTGTGCAATCGTCCATCCATTTGCCTTCATCAGCGGGGTCCGGAAGATGCTCCAGGTGTAGAGGTTCCCCAGGCACATCTGCATAACGAGCGCCCATACCACGAACATCCAACGATTTGGAAGCCTCTCCTCCGCCATTTTCCCCCCTCCCTCGTATGATTAACGTGGAAACTCTGACCGGCTAGAACCTGCGCGCTGCGGGCATTCCCTGGTCTCTGGACTGGATCACCGATCGTTTGATATGTCTTACGCCACCACCCCCCCCAACTGCGAAGCTCCTCATTAGGCCGCCTCTTTCTATCAAACTCCTGAGAGGTGTGTCAAGAGAAATCTATAAACATGTTCTAATTTTACTTCATCCTATCTTCACCTGATCGAGGAACGTCACTCCAGGGAGACTATCTCCACGTCCGCGAGAAGGCCGAGCGGGCCGGCGGTGTAGCCAAGAACCAGGGTTCGGAAGACCTAGCCTGACCAGGCTCTGGTAAAATATTGTTTGATTTTGGTGGGGGAGCGACCGTGGGTGACCATGCCGAGGCGCGAACGCGCAAGGCAGGTTGTCTGTCTAGGTGAGGGAGGATCCCGGTCACGATATCCCCGTTGAATGGGGGGGCAGCTTCGTGATACTGTCTCGGTGACGTCCGTCCGGGCCGTGAGAGAAGGAGAAAAGGGTGGAACTCGATCGTGATAATCCCCCGGGCATCCTCATTGGGGCCCGGGCCTTCCATCGGTTGAAACTTCTGCTCAAGCTGTGTCCCGCCGAGATCGCTGGTCTCGGGTATGTGACGCCTCATCCCAAAGGATTCCTCATCCAAGACCTCTTTGTCCTCCCCCAGCGTGTCACCGACTCCGACGCCGAGCTGGACCCCGAGGCACTCTGTTGTTTTCTCGGCCGCTTCGTAGGCGACGGGGGCGACCCGTCGTCCCTCCAACTTTGGTGGCATAGCCATGTCGATGGCGAGGTCTATTGGAGCGAGACCGATCTCGAGACGATCGAGCGTTTTCCAGGGAACCGCGTGATCTCCATCGTCGGGAATCAGAGGGGAGAACTGCTCTGCAGGCTGGATCTCTTCACCCCCAGGCGCGAGCGACTGGAAAACCTCCCGCTCGTTCTCGTCCATGAAACCGGAGAGGAAGCAGCGCCGGATCTTGAAACCCTCCGTCGAGAGGTCTGGGCCGAGATCAGGACAAAGCTGAAGTTGCGAGTGCCGATGGAGCCCCTGACAGACCATGAAGGGGTGGTTGGCTTTATCTCCTATGAGGGATATGAGGTCGAGGTGGAGCCGAGCGACGACTCACCGGGGGAGGCACACCACGAAGGAGAGGGAGCGCCTAGAGCTCCGGACCGGAATGATTGCCCTAAGGGCTCCTGATCCTCCGGGCATATGTTCCGACCTACTCTCTCCGTCCCTCCTGATAGATCGCTACAGGCCGCCACTTCATCGTTGGCTCTTCAGGGAATGGTGTGGGTAACGGGATTGTCTGTCATTGTGGTATCTGAATCGTAGGGGCGCCTGCCTGTGCGTGCTCGCACGCAGACAGGCTGCTTGCTGCGCCCTTCTCGCGGCGTCATTGGATGCGGGCCTTCACGTGAACGTTGTCGAGGCGCCGGGTCCTGGAGCAGCCGGGGAGGCAGGACCGAGAGCCTGGCGTCGCCTAACGCTCACGAACCTGCGCGGCGGTCCATGGTTCGATACTGGATCGCCTCGGCCAGATGGTCGGTCCTGATCACCTCCTGTCCCTCAAGGTCAGCGATGGTTCGCGCCACCTTGAGGATCCGATCGTAGGCCCGCGCAGAGAGGCCCAACCGCTCGATCGCGGTTTCGAGGAGCCGCTGCCCTTCCGGTCCGATGGAGCAATGCCGGCGGATCTGCTTGGAGCCCATCTGGGCGTTGCAGAAGGTTCTGGTCCGTCTGAATCGTTCGTGCTGAATGGCCCTGGCCCGCTTGACCCGCGCCCGAACCGTCTCGGACGGCTCCCCGTGTGTCTCGACGGCGAGCTCCCGATATCGCAACGTCGGGACATCGATGTGAAGGTCGATCCGATCCAAGAGAGGGCCGGAAATCCGGGCCCGGTACCGATCGATCTGAGGCGGGGAACAGGCGCACTCGCGCTGCGGGTCGGTGAAATAGCCGCAAGGACAGGGGTTCATCGCTGCGGCCAGCGTGAAGCGGGCCGGGTAGCTGACAGAGGTCACAGCGCGGGAGATGGTGACCACACCGTCCTCGAGCGGTTGGCGCAACACTTCCAGAACGCTCCGCTTGAACTCCGGCAACTCATCCAGAAAGAGCACACCGTTGTGAGCCAGGCTGACCTCACCGGGTCTTGGAATGGTTCCACCGCCGATCAGGCCCGCGTCTGAGATGGTATGGTGGGGCGCCCGAAAGGGTCGGGTTGCCACGAGGGCGGCGCGACCCGGGAGGAGGCCACAGATGGAGTGGAGTTTCGTCACCTCGATCGCCTCCTCCAGGACCAGGTCCGGTAGGATGGTGGGCAGTCGCTTGGCCAGCATGGTCTTGCCGGAGCCTGGAGGTCCGATAAAGAGGATGTTGTGGCCCCCGGCGGCCGCCACCTCCAGGGCGCGCTTTGCGTGCGCCTGCCCTTTCACTTCGGTCAGATCGACCGAGTACTCGGCGTGTTGTGCGAAGACGGCCTTCAGGTCGATTCGGGTTGGTTGGACCTCCAGGGTGCCGTTCAGGAATTCCACCACCTGCGGAAGGGTGTCCACGCCAAAGACCTGGATCCCCTCTACGACCGCCGCCTCCGGGGCATTCTCGGCGGGCAGGATCATCCCGGTCAGGCGCGCCCTGGCGGCCGACGCGGCCATCGGAAGAGCGCCTCTAATCGAGCGCACGCCGCCGTCCAGCGACAACTCACCCAGGATCAGATGATCCTTGAGGCGCTCAGGCCGGATCAGGCCAGTCGCCGCGAGGATCCCGCACGCCGTCGGGAGATCGAAGGACGCCCCTTCTTTTTTGATGTCGGCCGGGGCGAGATTCACGGTGATCCGACGCGAAGGAAAGTCGAACCCTGAGTTCTTGATGGCCGCCTTGACGCGATCGCGGCTCTCCTTGACCGAGGTGTCCGGCAGCCCCACGGTATTGAAGGTGGGCAGGCCCATCGCAATATCCACCTCCACCTCAACCAGGTACGCATCCACGCCCATGACGGCGCTCGACAACGCCTTGGCCAGCATCGTGATCACTCGGCCCTTAGCCGATGGTGCGACGTGGAGCAGGGTTCCAAGTTCCAGGTACCAAGTTCCCGTCTGAAGGATGTGCCACGTTCCAGGTGCCAAGTTCCAAGTTCAAAGAAACCTGGAACCCGGAATCTGGAACAGCGAAGTCGCGCTTCGCACCCGTTACGGTGAACGCTCACCGAGCCCTCGCTTCCGGCGCTGATCCTCCTTGACCTGGCGCACCAGGGGAAGAGTGTTAGGCGCCGAACAGCGCCCAGAGTATCCCCAGAATGGCGAGCGCCCCGAGCAAGATTATCGACCAGTGCCATCGCAGATGATTGATAGGGGCCATCGACGCCTCTTCAGCGGGGAGTTCCGGCCTGAGCGATCCGCCCCCTCTACCCGCCAGCTCTTCTCTGACCGCCCTGTCAAAAGATCGCGGATCCGCCCGCGCCAAAGGCATCCCGGATCAGGAGGATATCAGGGTGCCCCCCCTTCCGCCCAAACCTCACCGCCACCACATCGAAGCGGCAGGCCGCCTCGGCAAGCCCCTCCCGCTCCAAGAACAGGCCCGCGGCCTTGATAATCTGTCGCTGCTTCGTCAGGGTGACCGAGGATTGCGGCGGACCGAACTCGCCGGACGTGCGGGCTTTCACCTCTACGAATACCACTGCATCACCCTCTCGGGCAATAAGATCGATCTCCCCGAGCGGTGTCGAATAGTTTTCGCGCAGAATCCGATAGCCCCTGGCTTGCAGAAACGCCTTCGCCGCCCGCTCCCCTTCCGCCCCAACGCCCGAGCGCCCCTCTTTCATCTGGCGATCTCGGCTACAACTGCTCGCGGACACCCCTAAAACTCCTCCTGTGGAGTGGGCTGGCCCCGAAGCGGGCAATGGCCAGCAGGTGATCCTTGGTCCCGTACCCCTTGTGTTGTCCGAATCCATACTGTGGGTAAGCGCGGTGATACTGCTGCATCATCCGGTCCCGGGAGACCTTGGCAAGAATAGAGGCAGCAGAAATCGGGAAATAGAGCCGATCACCTGATGGGATCGCACGATGAGGGATAGAGCAGGTGGGCGATCGATCGCCGTCGATCAGGAGGAAATCCGGGGAGGGGTCGAGCGCGCCGATGGCTTGCTGCATGGCCAGGAAGGTCGCTTGCAGGATATTAATGGCATCGATGACCTTCTCCGAGACCACGCCGATCCCGATGGCCAGCGCCTGACCCCTGATGGCCACGTCAAGTTGCTCGCGGCGGCGCGGGCTGAGCCTTTTGGAGTCGTCGATCCCATCGATGACTGCGGCGGGCGGGAGGATGACCGCAGCGGCCACCACCGGCCCGGCGAGAGATCCGCGGCCGGCCTCATCAACGCCTGCAATGAGGCGGTACCCCTCGGCGCGAAGACCAGCCTCCTCCTCGGCGCGCACCGCCTCGTTCCCCTTTAACCCAACTTGCGCTCCGTGATACGCGCAGCCTTCCCCTTGAGTTTTCGCAGGTAGTACAGTTTTGCCCGGCGAACCCGCCCGCGTCTCGTGCGCTCGATCTTCTCCAGCAAGGGAGAATGGACGGGAAAGGTTCGCTCCACCCCTATGCCGTAGGTGACCTTGCGGACGGTAAACGTCGCGCGAAGCCCGTCGCCACGCCGACGGATCACGATACCTTCGAATGCTTGGATCCTCTCCTTGTCTCCCTCGTGGACCTTCAATTGCACCTTCACCGTGTCCCCTGGGGAGAACTCGGGAAGCTGCGCCTTGAGGTACGGTTCTTCGACGCGCCTCATCACATTCATCATTTCACCTCCACGACGCGAGGTAAAGAGTGCGGCATGCCGCTTCGCTGTTCCAGGTTCGGCTTCGCAGTTCCATGTTCCGGGTTCCGGGTTTCTTTGAACTTGGAACTTGGCACCTGGAACGTGGCACATCCTTCAGACGGGAACTTGGCACCTGGAACTTGGAACCTCCTCGCATGTCGAACGATTCAGCCGGATCCCTTTTCTTCCTCTATCTCCCCGAGTAGCCTCCGGTCTTCCTCGGTCAGTTCGGCCCGTCGCAGCAGGTCCGGCCGGCGCGTCTTCGTGCGCCGCAAGGCTTCCTTTCGGCGCCAGCGCCGAATCCGCTCATGGTCACCCGACAGCAAGACCTCCGGAACCGAGAGCTTATCAACAACGGGGGGTCGGGTGTACTGCGGGAAATCGAGCAAGGCCTCCATGAAGGAGTCGTATCTCGCCGAGTCTGTATCTCCCAAAACGCCGGGAATAAGACGGATGGTCGCATCCAGGACGACCAAGGCTGGCAGCTCCCCGCCGGTCAGGACGTAATCGCCGATCGATATCTCGTCAGGGCACAGCCGCTCCCTCACTCGCTCGTCAAATCCCTCGTATCTCCCGCACACGAGCAACAGATGTGGGTGCTCGACGAGTTCCCGAGCGACCGCCTGCTCGAACGGGCGGCCCTGCGGCGTCAGGAGAATCAGGTGAGTCCCCCTCCCTTGGGTGATTCTGGCGACCGCTTCGAGGATCGGCTCCGGTTTGAGCACCATCCCGGCGCCGCCCCCATAGGGCCGATCGTCCACGATCGCGTGACGATCGTGCGCGAAGGCGCGAAGGTCATGAACGACGATTTCCACTATCCCGCGCTCTTGGGCCCGGTTGAGAATACTTTCCGAAAGGGGACCCTTGAAGAAACCGGGAAAGAGGGTGAGGATATCATATCGCCTCAGCTTCGATCATCCCTTCCAGGGGACGAACCAGCATGACCTCCCCCTCGAGATCAACCTGTTTCACAATCTCCAACGTCGCGGGAAGAAGCCACTCACCCTGCTGGCCCCGGACCACGTAGACGTCGTTGGCACCCGTTTCCAAGATCTCCACGATCCGCCCGAGTTCCCGCCCTTCCTCGCTCCGGACCCGAAGGCCCAGGAGATCGGCCTGGTAGTAGCACCCCTCCGGAAGCCCGGGAGCACTGGATCTTGGAATGAACACCTCATGTCCGGCCAGGCGCGTCGCCTGCTCTGCGGTCTCTATGCCACGAAGCTTGATGATCCAGGCGGAGGCCGCCCGCCGCAACCGCTCCACCTCGTACCGGGCGAGGGCACCTCCCGCAGCCTTAAGATAGACCGACGAAAGCCCTGCCGAGAATGTCATGGGGTCAGCGTACGGGTCTACCTTGACCTCTCCCTCCAGCCCCCAGGCCTTGACCGCTCTGCCCAGTTGAAGAAATTGCGCCGGCATCAGTTATTCCAGGATCTCCAAAACTGCCCGGCGTTTCGATCGTGCGGCGATGGCGTGAAGTACCGTGCGCATCGCCTTGGCCGTCCGACCCTGCTTGCCGATCACTCTGCCGACATCGGCGGAGCCTACCCGAAGCCGAATGACACACGCCTTCTCTTCCTCCGCGGCTTCGACAGTCACCTCGTCCGGGTTGTCCACGAGCGCCCGGGCCATCTGCTCGACGAGCTGCTTCAGCGCCGTTGCCTCGTCCACAGGGTCCCGATGTGGAAGTGACGGACCGCCTTCCATCTTCCCTCTCTCCGGGTGTGTCAGTCTCGACTGAGGGGTTATCGATCCCGTCCGGTGGCTTTGAGTTGGGCGAATTGACGCATGACGCCTGCCCTCCGGAAGAGCTGACGGACGCTGTCGGATGGCTGAGCGCCCCGCTGCAACCAGTGCAGCGCCCGTTCCGTCTTCATCTGAAGCGCGGGCCGGTCGCCGTGAGGATCATAGGTGCCCAAATTCTCCAGCACCTTTCCCCCCCCGGCAACGCGCGAATCCCCCACGATCAGACGGTAGAAGGGATGTTGTTTCGCCCCCATCCTCCGTAGCCTGATCTTGACGCTCATCTCCCCTCTCCCCCTTATCCATGCCGCGTCATCCTGCCAAGAAAGGCAGGAGACGCTTGGCCATCTTTCGTCCGGCACCAGTCCCATCCCGCGGCACGAGCTGTCGCATCAGTTTCTGAGCCTGAGAGAACTGTTTGAGGAGCCGATTCACCTCTGCCACAGATGTACCGCTTCCGGCGGCAATCCGTCGACGGCGGCTTCCATTGATGATCCCCGGGGCCTCCCGTTCCTTCCGCGTCATGGAGTTCATGATCGCCTCAGCCCGCCTGAACTCCTGCTCCGCCGCGCCGCCGTCAGCCAGCCCCTTATGCTGCGACAATCCGGGGATCATCCCCATCACCTGTTCGAGCGGCCCAAGCTCTTTCAGGTGTCTGAGTTGGAGCCGGAAATCTTCCAGCGTGAAGCCGACGGAGGCGATCTTTTGCGTTACCTCTGCGGCTCGCCTCTGATCGACGGTCGCTTGCGCCTTTTCCACCAGCGTCAAGATATCGCCCATCCCCAGTATCCGGGAGGCCATTCGCTCCGGGTGGAAGGGTTCAAGGGCGTCCAGCTTTTCACCAACGCCAACGAACTTGATCGGCTTCCCGGTCACCGACCGGATGGAAAGGGCCGCGCCACCTCTGGCATCTCCGTCCAATTTGGTCAGGACAAAGCCGGTCAGCCCGAGATCCGCATCGAACCGGAGCGCAGAATTCACCGCATCCTGGCCTGTCATGGCATCGGCCACCATCAGGACCTCGGCGGGACACATCGCGTGCTTGATCGCGATGAGCTCCTGCATCAACGGCTCATCGACATGCAACCGGCCTGAGGTGTCGAGAATCACGGCGTTGTGTCCGCGTTCTTTCGCAACGCCTCGCGCTTCCTGGCACACCTCGAGCGCCGAACCCGTCCCGACGAGCACGGGTATCCCGAGCGAATTCCCGAGGATCTGGAGCTGTTCCCTGGCCGCCGGCCTGGCCTGATCTGCAGCCACCAAGAGCGGCGAGCGCCCCTCCGACAGCAGCCATCGGGCCAGCTTCCCCGCAGTGGTCGTTTTGCCCGACCCGTGAAGCCCGACCAGCATGAGAACAGTCGGTGACTCCTGTGTGTAAGCCAGCGGGACACGCGTGCCGCCCAAGACCCTCACGAGCTCTTCGTACACCACCTTGACCACCTGCTGGCCGGGAGTCAGACTTTCCAGTACCTCCCGACCGACCGACCGCTCCCGGACGCGCTCGATGAATCCTTTTACAACCCTGAAGTTAACGTCAGCTTCAAGCAGCGCAAGGCGGACCTCTCGGAGCCCCTCGTTGATGTTCTCCTCGGTGAGGCGTCCGTGCCCACGAAGCCTCTTGAAGACCAGGCCTAGCCGTTCTGCAAGCCCGTCAAACATGGCACTCCCTGCAAAGGACAAAGAATTAGAGTAGCCGCTTCCTCCTTGCCTTGTCAAGGTCAAATTACGCGCAGCAACCCCATCCGGAAGCCGCCATCGGCCATGTGCCGTCACCCGACCAAGACCACTCGAACGTCCATCTCGTTGGTGCCCGTTGGTCCGGTCATGACGAGGCCGTTCAGCCGTTGAAAGAGGTGGGATGAATCGTCATCGTGGAGCGAGCGAACGCGAAAGGTCTGACCGGCAGCCCCTCTCAGCGCCCGTATGTTCATGGAAGGACTCCGAGGAGAAAGCTGTGCACGATGGAGTAGCGGGCACCTCCCGGGCGCGGGTCGCTCTTCATCAGCTCGATCCGGTCGAGCACCATCTCGCCCAGCAGCTCAGGCGGCATCGAGATAAGAGCGGCGGCCAGTTGTTCCCGATGCCCAGGACCTCGGACTCGACCCAGCGTAAGGTGGGCGGTGAACGCCCGCTCCTCCCGCGCAAATCCAAGTGGCTCCAGTTCCGCCTCCAACCGCGCTTGCAACCCGGCAAGCGAATCTGCACCCTCGGGCACCCCGACCCAGACGACCCGGGCAGCACGGGGGGAAGGAAAGGCGCCAAGGCCGCCGACGACGAGTCGAAAGGGGGCCGAGCGTCGTGCGACCGACCCGATCACCTCAGCAATGGCCAACAGTCGCGTCTGCTCCACCCGCCCTAGGAACTTAAGGGTCAGGTGAAGATTCTCAGGTCTCACCCAACCGACATCGGCGCGGGTTGACCTCAGCCGCTCCATGATACGAGCAAGGGCCTCTTTGAGGCCCGAATCCAGATTGGCGGCGACAAAGGCTCGGATCGTGTGAGGAGGTGGGCAATCAGGCCTGGGCGGCATCTCGGCGGGACTGCAGGCATTGGCGGACCATGTCGAGGGCCGCCTGAGAGGCGAGCAGCTTGTTGATCTCCCGGTCGCCCAGGAACCGCAACTCCCGGCAGATCACCCCCTCTGCCGAGGCGACTGCGATGTACGTCAGGCCGACCGGCTTCTCGGCGCTGCCGCCGCCCGGCCCTGCGATGCCGGTGATCCCGAGGGCCAGATCAGTCCTGGCGGCGTCCCGCATACCGCAAGCCATCGCTTCGGCTACGGCCCGGCTGACAGCTCCGTGTCTCACGATCAACTCGTGCGACACCCCCAGCCTGTCCTCCTTGGCCTGGTCGCTATAGACCACCTCCCCCTGAACGAAGTAGGCGGAGCTTCCCGGTCGATTCGTCAAACGGTGGCAGACCAGCCCTCCTGTGCACGACTCGGCAACGGCAACGGTTTGCTTCGCATCCACCAGGAGCCTCCCCACGACCTCCTCGAGTCGCTCCCCGTCTCGTCCGTAAAGCAGCGCGCCAAGCCGCTCTCGCAGCCTGGCCTCGAGATCGTCGAGACGTCGCTCACCGTCCTCATGTGACTCGGTCTTGACGGTCAATCGAATGTGGATCTCCCCAGGATGGGCGAGCAACGCAACGGTCGGATTCAATGATGAACGGGCAAGATCGCCGATGGCTTCGTCGAGCTGCGATTCGGTGATCCCGGAGATCTTCAGGATCCGCGACCTGATTCGCGCGCTGACCTCGAAGCGCTCGCGAAGTCTCGGGATGACCTGCTCGGTGAGCATCGGCCGCATCTCCAAGGGCACCCCTGGCATCGCCACCACCACCCGCCCATCGCGCACGGGGATGAACAGACCTGGAGCGGTGCCGCGAAGGTTTGGCAACACGGTGGCGCCCTCGGGAATCAGGGCCTGCCGCTCGTTGTTCCTGGACATCGCGAGTCCCCGGTCGGCAAAGCGGCGACGGATGGACTCGAGTACTGTCTGATCAAGAACGAGCGGTCGCGCCAGGACGGTTGCAATGACCCGGCAGGTGAGATCGTCTTCGGTGGGGCCGAGACCCCCGGTAGCGATCACGATCTCGGATCTGCTCAAGGCCTGCCGCATCGCCTCCCCGATCCGCCCCTCGTTGTCGCCCACCGTCGTCTTCCAATAGACATCGATCCCCGCAGCGGCAAGCGTCTCAGCAACATAGGCGGCGTTGGTATCAACGATCTGGCCCAGCAAGAGCTCCGTCCCGATGGTGAGAATTTCAGCTCCCATGGCCTCTACTTCGCGCACCCCCTCAGTTGGTCAGTCCCGGCAGCCACCATCCAAACAACCGGACGCACAGGTTCGCATAGAACCCTGCCACGAGATCGTCCAGCATGATGCCCCATCCTCCAGGGACACTCTGCACCCGATCAATCGGAAACGGCTTCCAGATGTCAAAGAGGCGAAAGAGGGCAAGTGCGCTCAGGAGCGGCGCGTGGTGGGGGGGGATCGCCAGCAGCGCCGCCCAACAGCCGACGATCTCATCGATGATCACAGCGGACGGGTCCCTGGCGCCCAGCGCGCGCTCCGCCGTGCCGGCCGCGTAGGTGCCAACAGCAAAGAGAATTGCGACGATCGAGAGGTGGACGGTCCATTGCAGGTGTCGGAATGGAAGGAACAGCAGGAACGCGGCCAGGCTCCCAACCGTGCCCGGCGCATATGGAACCCGGCCCAGGTGGAATCCCGTGGCGACCAACAGAGGAACTCGCGAGGACAACGACCGACCCCGAGCCCGACGTTCAGAAGGCGTCATCTGCCACGGCGAGCTCCGACCCCCTCAGACGAGGGAGATCTGATTGCCGCCCGCCGCCTTGGACCGATAGAGCGCCTGATCCGCCGCCCTGACCAGGTCTTCGACCTGACCCATGTTCGAACCGAGACAGGCGACCCCAAGGCTCACGGTGATCCTCTCGCCCGCCGTCAGTTCCTGCGCGCCAGGGGAGTCACGCTCCACCGCGGAACGGATCCGTTCCGCCTGCACCCACGCGTGTTTGAGGTCAGTCTCCGGGAGGATGATGCAGAACTCGTCCCCTCCGTATCTGGCCAGAATATCAACGCTTCGCGTGTTACTTCTCAATCGGTCGGCGAGGAGGCGAAGGGCCTCATCCCCTGCCAGGTGGCCGCGGAGGTCGTTATATCCCTTGAAGAAATCGATATCCAGAATGATGAGCGACAGCGGCCGATCGTACCGCTGGGCCCGCTTGAACTCTTGCTCGAGCTGGTGATAAAAGTGTCGGTGATTAAAGAGACCTGTCAGCTCATCGGTGATGGCCAGCCGGTTGGTCTCCTGAAACAACCGCGCGTTCTCGATCGCGATAGCTAATTGCTCGCCAAGCGGCACGAGGAGCTCAAGCTCGCGCTCCGAGTAGCAACGTGGCGTGCTGCTATCCAGGCAGAGGGCGCCGATCGCTTCCCCCTTAGCGATCAGTGGCAGGCGGACGGTGGACCGGAACCCCGCCTTCAGGAGGACCTCATCCTCGACGAACCGCTTCGCTTTCTCCAGATCCGACTCGATGTGGGCGCGTCGCTGGGACATCACCCACTCGATGCCGGTTCCCTCTTTCGCCAACCAGAGGCTGGCGGGCTCGCCTGTGCCCGCCGGTTCGGACGCAAGCTGGAACATCCTGAATCCCTTTCCTGAGCCATCCGGTACGACGACCCCCATCCGGTCGTACGGGATGAGCCGTTTCACTTCCGCGGCAAAGGTCTGGTAGACGACGCCGATATCGAATGAGGCGCTGATAACCCTGGTCAGTCGATTCACCGCCGCGATACGCTCTGCCCGATCCTGAAGCACGGTATACAGTCGGGCGTTCTCCAAGGCGATCCCCAGATGATTGGCGTACGTCACAAGGGTTTCGACGTCGAGGGGACGGAATTCCTTGGGCCGCCGATAGTAGAGGGCGAGGGCACCGTGACGGGCGGACAATCCCTGCACCGGAACGGCGAGCAGCGCCTCGACTCCCTCCTCCACCATGGAAGGCGGGACGTGATCTGGAATCTGGCCCGCACCGGGGATCAGGATCGGCCTGCCCGTATCCATCACCGCCTGGGCAATCGGGTCGGGAACCGATGACCGCTCGGCTCCCTGTCGGCCGCTGAGGAAGATTCCGACCCGAGTGACCGCGCCGGGCGCGGCCTCCTGCAGCGAAATCAAGGTCCCATCCGCCTGGAAGGCCTCCAGGATCTGCTGGGCAGCCAATTGCAACGTTTCTTCAAAATTCTGAATCGCATGCAGTTGGTTGCTGAGCTCATACAGGAGATTCGACCTGGCCAAGGCCGAATTAGTCTCCTCAAAAAGTCGGGCATTCTCAATCGCCACACCAACTTGATGGCCGAGGCCGGCGAGCAGCCTCCCGTCCTCCTGAGAAAATTCGCGGGGATGTCGCCCGAACATGCTGATGGTTCCCACGACGCGGTGCTTGGAGACGAGAGGCATCCCGGCCGCCGACCGGACGCTCGGGATCGCCCCAACGGCCGCGAGTGCCCGAGGAGCCTCGGCGACATTGGAGATGAGGATCGGCGCCTCTGCCAGGACGATAGCCCTGGCAAACTCCTCGCAGGGGCCTACCGATCCGATCGCCTCCAGTTCGGCCGCAAACACCCCTTTTCCTGCGGAGATTCTGAGCTCGTGTCCGCCCTGATCCTGTAAACGGACGAACCCGGCATCCAGCTCCATGAGTTCGAGGACCTGTTGAAGGGCTTGTTCCAGCACCTCTTTCAGATTCAGGGAACGACTCAACGAGGTGGCAATCGCATACAGGACGGCCAGCGCACGATTCTTGGCCAGGGCCTCCCGTCGTAGGCGGCTGATTCGCAGCCACACTTCGACTCGAGCGGCCAACTCTTCCGGGTCAATCGGCTTGACAAGGAAATCATCTGCCCCCCACCTCAGGCCCTGGGCCCGTTGCTGAGCAGTGACCCCCGTCGTGAAGACAATCACCGGCAGGTGTCGCTTCCCCTCATCAGCCCTGAGGGCCGTGAGGATCTGACGACCCTCGAGGTGCGCCTTCTCAAGATCCAATACCATCAGGTTCGACTGGCAGGTGACAAGCGCCTCCATGGCCTCCTGCTTCGAGCGAGCCACCACGATGGAGAGCCCCTTGCGCTCCAACAGCACTTGAAATCTTGAGACCGATCCAGGATCGTCATCGACGATCAGGATCGTTGCGTTGTCCCCCTGCCGACCTTCCTGCATGCGATCGCTCCAACTCAGCCGCGCACTCAAATCTTACTTGATTTTGTCTCCCGAACAAAGAGAAAACAGAGACGCAATCCCGATCCCTACCGATAATTCCCGAACTGCAGGTCAATGCCGAAATCGTGCTCCCGCAATCCCTGGATGACGGCTTGTAACTCGTCTTTGCTCTTCGCAGACACCCTCACCTGGTCCCCCTGGATCTGCGCCTGGACCCTGCGACCAAGTCCCCTGATGGCCTTCACGATCTCGCGGGCCTTCTCGGAAGAGATCCCCTGCTGCAACGTGACCCGTTGCCGAATGGCCCCTTTCGCCGCCGGCTCGGGAGCCTCGTACACAAGCGCCTTCAGTGAAACCTTCCGCCGGACCAGCTTCGACTCCAGCAGCTCCACCACTGCCTTGAGCTTAAAGGTGTCGTCTGCGTGCAGAATGAGGCCCATCTCGTCGCGGACGATGCGGCACGCGGTCCCTTTGAAGTCGAACCGCTGCCCGATCTCTTTCATGGAATGCTGAACGGCGTTGTCCACCTCCTGCAGATCGATCGTGGAGCTGATATCGAAGGAACTCTCGTTGGACACGGGCGATCCCCTTCTCCTTTCAGGAAGCGACCGCCCCTGAGGACAGCAGCGCCGCAAGGCGAATCAAAGGAACCGAATCTGCAATGATCGTGCCCATTATCCCGACGATCCTTGTTCGAGCATGACTGTAGGTACTCGCGATACGCCAGGCTCAACACCGGTGGGATGAAGGATGATTCGGCGGATCTTACGGGACGGGGCGTCTTGGAGGCGCCACCAGATCGGTGCCCGGGGGTGGCAAAAACCGGAAGAGCCCGTCCTCCAAGCCGCCGTTCACCTTCAATTCAGACAGTTCAACGACGGTGGTGTTGCCATAGAGATCAAAGACCGTCAGTCGCCTGATCAGGAAGCTTTCCCGATCGATCGCCAGGATCACGCGCTTAAAAGAGAGATCTTCTCCTTTCGGCGCGAGGTCCAGGAGATGCTCCTGACCCTCCCTGGTCCCCGCGTGGAGGATCCTCCGGACCCGAAAATCTCGCCGGAGACTGCCTACCCCAAATAGGATCCCTATGGGCCCCGTGCTGAGCGCGCCGCTGACGTCCTGTGCCACTGCTTGCCGCTCCATCGGGCTATGGCTCCAAAGGGTCTTGCCATCGATCAGAAACAGCCTGGGTTCGGGATTCTCGTACTCCCATCTCATCTTCCCTGGCCACTTGAGGAAAAGGCGGCCCGACGCCTCTTGGCTCATCCCACTCAGCCGATTGGTCGCCCGCTGCACGAAACGGGCCTGGAGGTCCGAGAAACTCTTATACGTGGCCTGCACCCTGTCGGCCACTTCCTCGGCCGTCAGGGCCGACACACCCAAAGGGACGAATAGCGATACCATGGTCAGTGGGATTGTCAACCATAGTGTCAGTCGCGAGGTGCGGTTTCGCGGTTCCAGGTTCCGAGTTCCGAGTTCGGCTGCGCAGTTCCAAGTTCCGGGTTCCGGGTTCCGGGTTTCTTTGAACTTGGAACTTGGCACCTGGAACTTGGCACATCCTTCAGACGGGAACTTGGCACCTGGAACCTGGAATTTTTTTTCACTTCGCACGTCGGACCTCGCACTTCGCACGTTATGACCTACAGGGTCCGCTGCTCCGCCAGGACCTCACGTGGCCGGCTCCCTTCAATGGGACTGACGATTCCCTCTCGTTCCATCCGCTCGACCATTCGCGCCGC
>JACPQX010000125.1 GCA_016190255.1 Candidatus Methylomirabilis oxygeniifera
CAACGATCTGTCGCTGTGTAGGCACGGTCCCCAGGACCGCGATGGTCTCGGCCATGTAGGCGACGATCTGCTCTGCCCCGGCCAGATCGAGGCCGGCCTCGGCCTGCAGCCACGCCACGGCGGCCTGGACATCGGGTAGCCGCAGTGCCACCCCCTCGCGCACCTCCGCCACGGCTGCCGAGAGTTCCGCGGTTCGTCCGGGAGATTCCCCGAGCCAGAAGGGGATGGTTGGGGGCGCCCCCTGTGCATCCTCGACCCGGACGCGTCCCGCCTCGACGCGGCGAATCCGCCAGGAGTGGTTGCCGAGGAGGAAGATGTCGCCGGCCATGCTCTCGACCGCAAAGTCTTCGTTGACCTTACCGACGAAGATCCCTCCCGGCTCTTCGATCACGTCGTAGTCGGCCGTGTCGGGGATAGCGCCGCCGCTGGTGATCGCCGCCAGGCGCGAGCCGCGTCGCCCTTTCAGGCGACCATGCACCCGGTCGCGGTACAGGTGGGCTCCGGCGCGCCCGCGCCGGGACGACACGCCATCCGACAGCATCTCGATGACGGCGTCGAAGTCGCGTCGGGCCAGGCGACGGTAGGGGTAGGCGCGGCGCACAAGATTCCACAGTTCTTCCTCTTCGACCTCGCCGGATGCCGCGATGGCCACGATCTGCTGTCCGAGAATGTCCAGCGGAGCCTCCGGGACGGTGATCTGATCCAGCGCGCCCCGCCGGACCAAGAGGACTGCCGCCGCGCACTGCACCAGCTCGTCGCGCGTCAGTGGGAACAGGATGCCCTTTGGCGTGGCCCCCAACCAGTGACCGGAGCGACCGACCCGCTGCAGGAGCGTCGCGATCGCGCGCGGCGCCCCGAGGTGGCAGACGAGGTCCACGTGCCCGATGTCGATCCCCAGCTCCAACGATGCGGTGGTCACGACCACCGGGACCTCGCCGGATTTGAGCCGTGTCTCCGCCGCCAGGCGCGTCTGACGTGAGAGACTCCCGTGGTGGGCTTCCACCTTCCCCTCACCGAGGAGCGTGGTGAGCTGGTGCGCCACCCGCTCCACGAGACGGCGCGTGTTCACGAACACGATCGTGGCGCGATGGGCCTTGGAGAGGGCGGCGATCCGCTCGTAGATCTCCTGGCGAAGCTCGTGGGTGGCCACGTGAGTCAACGGCTGGCTGGGGACCTCGATGCGCAGGTCGAGGGCGCGGCGGTGGCCCATGTCCACGATCGCGCAGGCCGGGGATCCGTCGCGGCGCTCTCGCCCCGCCCCGATCAGCAGCCGGGCGATCTCTGCGATAGGCTGCTGCGTGGCGCTGAGCGCGATCCGCTGTAGCCGGCGGCCCGCCAGGGTGTCCAGTCGCTCCAGCGAGAGCGCGACGTGCGCGCCCCGCTTGTCGGCCGCCACCGCGTGGATCTCGTCCAGGATCACGGCGCCGGCCGCGGCCAGAAAGCGCCTGCTGCTCTCAGCGGTCAGCAGGATGAAGAGTGATTCGGGCGTCGTGATCAGGATGTGAGGCGGCTTACGGATCATCCTGGCGCGCTCGCTGGCCGGAGTATCGCCGGTTCGGACTACTACGCGGATGTCCGGGAGCGCCGCGCCCTCCGCTTCGGCCAGCGCCCGGATCTCACGAAGCGGGACCTGGAGGTTCTTCTGAACATCGTTGCCGAGCGCCTTGAGCGGGGAGACGTAGATCACGTAGGTGCGGTCCTCGAGTGTCCCGCCGGCGGCCTTCCGGACCAGGCCGTCGATGGCCCACAAGAAGGCGGCCAGTGTCTTGCCTGAGCCGGTCGGGGCCGCGATGAGCGTGTCTTCGCCGGCCGCGATCCGCGTCCACCCGGCCGCCTGTGCATCGGTGGGCGTGCCGAAGGTGGTTCGGAACCAGTGCGCGACCAGGGGATGAAACCGGTGCATCAGGCCATCCTCATTGGAGGGATCTCGACTGAGACGAATAATTGACGCTCCAACAGTATCCGTTATAATGGCAGCACAAGAGTAAAGTCAAGCTGGTAACGCCTGAACGCCCATGCGGGCGGCGTTGGGGTTGACCTCGTGGGAATTGCGGACCTCATTCGTGTGAACGAAGGGGTAAGAAATGATCACGCGACGACCGAGCCATGAGCGCGGCCATGCGAATCACGGCTGGCTGGACACCTATCATACCTTCTCCTTTGCCGGCTACCATAACCCCCTGCACATGGGGTTTCGTCACCTGCGTGTCATCAATGAAGATCGCGTTCAGCCCGGTAGCGGTTTCGACACCCACTCGCACCACGACATGGAGATCATCACCTACGTGCTCGAGGGGTCGCTGGAACACCGGGACAGCATGGGGAACCAATCGATCATCGTCCCGGGCGACGTGCAGCGGATGAGCGCGGGCACCGGGGTTGCGCACAGCGAATACAATCCCTCCCACACGGAGCCCGTGCACTTGTTGCAGATCTGGATCCTACCCGAGCGGAAAGGACTGAGCCCAAGCTATCAGCAGCGGGCATTTCAACCTGAGGAAAAGCGCGGGAGCTTGCGAGTGGTCGCCTCACGGGATGGCCGTGACGGCTCAGTGACCGTCCATCAGGATGTCGAGCTATTCGCGGCCCTCCTGGAACCTGGGGAACAAGCAACGCATCGGCTGTTGCCGGATAGGCATGCCTGGTTGCAGGTGGCAGGGGGCGCGGCGGCGCTGAACGGGATCCCGCTTCGCTCGGGGGATGGCGCGGCGGTGAGCGGCGAAGACCGGCTCGAGATCGCCGCAAGCGAGCGCTCGGAGGTGCTGCTCTTTGATCTTGCCTGATCGCGGATCTGCAAGGGGCTTGGGATGGGGCCCGCAGGCAGCGCGAGTTCGTCTTGATCGATCTGTTTAATCTCTGGATGGGGTGGCTGCAAGCGAACGGGTAAGGAATATTGCCGGAAGTCAACCGAGGTGGACGGGAGGGTCCAATACGTGAATGAGGAGCTGCTCGGCCCGATGTCGAAGACTGACATGACACGACGACAATTTGTCGTATCTGGTCTGACTGCTGGCTTCGCCCTGGCCGTCCTGCCGGTTTCGGCGCAGACGATCACCACCGACGCAACAGGTTTGATAGCCGGGGAGGTGACGATTCCGACGGCCGATGGTCAGATCCCTGCGTACCGGGCCATGCCTGCAACCGGGATCTCATTTCCCGTGGTGCTGGTGGTGCAGGAGATCTTCGGGGTCCATGAGTATATCAAGGACATCTGCCGTCGTTTTGCCGCGTTGGGGCACCTGGCCATCGCGCCTGAGCTCTTTGCGCGTCAGGCGGATGTGTCCAAGATGTCCGATATCCAAGAGATAATCTCAAAGGCTGTCTCACGGGTTCCCGATGCTCAGGTGATGTCAGACCTCGATGCAGCCGCCGCCTGGGCTGAGAAGGCGAGCAAGGGCAACATCACCAAGCTTGCCATGACGGGGTTCTGTTGGGGTGGACGCATCGTGTGGCTCTATGCGGCGCACAACCCGCAGCTCAAAGCCGGTGTGGCATGGTACGGGCGTCTGGTTGGACGAGCCGATGAACAGCAGCCACAGTATCCCATCGATGTTGCGGCTTCGTTAACAGCCCCCGTGCTTGGCCTCTACGGTGGAAACGATTCGGGCATCCCCCTTGACACCGTTGAGCAGATGCGCAAGGCCCTGAAGGCTGCGGGTGGTCGATCAGAGATCATTGTCTACCCGAACACCCCCCATGCCTTCCACGCCGATTACCGGACCAGCTACCGCAAAGAACAGGCTGAGGATGGTTGGAAACGCTTGCTGGAGTGGTTCAGGAAGTATGGTGCCGCGTAGTCAGCACACAGATGCGCTGACGTTGGGATCAGGGCCTTCGCGGGATCCTGATCCGATGATCTGGAGGGAGGATCCTGGGCGATAGAGTGGGGCGAACTTAACTTACCATGAACGAGACATTCCAGTTCCTCCTCCGAAGTGGCTATGCGGTGCTGTTTGGCTTTGTGTTCGCCGAGCAGCTTGGCCTGCCGATTCCAGCCATTCCCGTCTTGCTGGCGATGGGGGCGCTGGTGGGCGCAGGCCAGTTCTCTCTCGTCATAACCATCCTTGTGGCCCTGCTGGCGGCGCTGCTGAGTGACGTCATCTGGTACGAGCTCGGCCGCCACCGTGGGCACTCGGTCCTGAGCGTGATCTGCCGGATCTCATTGGAGCCGGATTCCTGTGTCCGGCGCACAGAGGACGTCTTTGCGAGCCACGGTGCCCGCGCGCTCCTGTTTGCGAAGTTCATCCCGGGCCTGAGCACCGTTGCGCCTCCAATGGCCGGGATCTTCCGCATGCGCCTGCCGCGGTTTCTCGTGTGGGATGGCGCGGGGACGCTGCTCTGGGTAGGGGCGTTCGTCGGCACGGGATATCTTTTCAGCGCCCAACTAGAGCGGATCGCCGTGATCGCCTTGCGCCTGGGTACGTGGCTGGTTGCCGTGCTGGTTGGCGCGCTGGCTGCTTACATCGGTTGGAAATACGTGCAGCGTCGTCGCTTCATCCGCCAGCTTCGCATCGCCCGAATTACCCCGGAGGAGCTCATGCGGAAGATGGAGGCGGGTGAGGAGATCGTGGTGGTCGATCTGCGGCACTCGTTCGAGTTCGAGGCCGACGGCGCAAGCGTGCTCGGCGCTCTTCGCTTTGCTCCAGACGAGCTCGACCGGCGGCACCAGGAAATTCCTCGCGATCGCGACGTCGTATTGTATTGCACCTGACCCAACGAAGCAACGAGCGCCCGGGTGGCGCTGCTCCTTCGCCGCCGGGGCATTACGCGGGTACGGCCGTTAGCGGGTGGCTTTGAGGCATGGCGCGACCGTGGGTTTCCTCTTGAATCAAGAACCGCGCCTCCGACCTGATGGCGCTCACGTCCTGAGTCCCCATCGCGATGGCCGGGCACCCGTATTTTAGCCTTGACGCTCCCGGCCAGCCCCTGGTAGGTTCTTCTCGTGCGCCGATCTCGATGGTATCCCACCTGGTGGCTTGCGATGCTTGTCGTTGTGGGCGTCGCGGCATGCCAGACGGTCCCCATTACGGGCCGCTCGCAGCTCCTATTGCTGTCGGAGGCGGATGAGGTCCGGATGGGGATCCAGTCATATCAGGAAGTGCTCCGCAAGGCCAAGCTCTCCACTGACCCCGCGCTCAACGAGAAGGTCAGGCGTGTGGGGACCCGCATCGCCGAAGCCACCGGCCGAAGAGATTTGCAGTGGGAGTTTAACGTCATCGAAAGCCAGCAGGTCAATGCCTTTGCGCTGCCGGGAGGCAAGGTGGCAGTCTATACGGGCATCCTTCCCGTCGCGCGCGATGATGCGGGCCTGGCGGCCGTGCTAGGCCACGAGGTCGCCCATGCCATCGCGCGCCACGGCGCTGAGCGTCTGAGCCAGGACCTGCTCGTGCAGGTTGGACTTGCCGGCACGATGACGGCCCTCTCCAATCGCGACCCAAAGACCATCCAGTCCGTAGGTGCCCTGCTGGGAGCCGGCGCATCGGTCGGCCTGCTCCTTCCGTGGGGGCGCGCGCAGGAGTCCGAGGCCGACCACTTGGGGCTTATCTACATGGCCAAGGCCGGATACGACCCGCACGCCGCCCGCGACCTCTGGGTCCGTATGGCCGAGGCTTCCAAGGGCAGCGGCAAACCCTCCGAGTTCCTCTCCACCCACCCGTCCGAGGCCACCCGCATCAAACAGATCGAAGGGTGGCTTCCCGAAGCCATGCAACACTATCGTCCGAACCGTTAGCATGGGATCTCCCAAGCTTCATCGGATCGTTGCGCTGGCGCTGCTCTGCGCCTGCATGGTTGCTCTCCGTGGGACGCCGGCCGACGCACACCAGGGCTCGCCTGCGGCTCGATCGAACCATCCGGCGCTCGCCCCAACGCCGAAGTTGCCGCTGATCAAACCGGCGCCTGACTTTACGCTGCTTGATACATCCGGCCGGCCTACCCGCTTATCAGAGCTGCGCGGTCACGTGGTGCTGATTAGTTTCATCTACACCATCTGCTCGGCCACTTGTCCGCTCCTCAACCAGCGTATGGTTCCGCTTCAAGCGCGCCTTGCGCGCTCTGGACTTGGAGGGCGCGGGGCGCACTTTCTGTCCGTCACGGTGGACCCGGACCGGGATTCGGCCGAGGTGCTGGGCCGCTTTGCGGCCCGCACGGGTGTAGACTCGAGTAGATGGCAGTTTCTCCGGGAGGATTCGGAGCGATTGCGGCGGGTGCTTGCTGCGTATGATGAATGGACCCGGCCGCAACCGGGCGGCGAGATCGACCATCCGGCGCGCCTCTATCTCGTCGATCGCAGGGGGAACATCCGTGAGATCTACAGCCTGTCTTTTTTCGACGAGCAGCAGGCATTCCTGGATATCCAGGCCTTGCTCGAGGAGGTCCCATGACCCCCAATCATCCCAATGTGATATCGGGCTCCCGCTTCCTCTTTCGCCCGGCTATCCCCGGCCGCGCCCTTATGGGGAGCCTGCTGATCTTGTGATACGTCGTCCCCGTATTTCTCTTCTTCTGTCTCGGTCGTATGCTTCTCCTGACGACTTCGCTTCAGCCCTGGAAAATCGGACGGACAGGCAATATGTGAAAGTTAGCCCAAGCGTAGCGGTCGAAATTACGGTAAGAAACCAGGGAAACTACGGACAAGTCCTGATTGACAGTTCGGTCTTGCCATTGAGATGCTCTCGTAGTAGATTCTTCCCCAAAACGGAGTGGGATAATGAATGACGATTTGATGACAGCTCCCGAGTTGGCCAAGTACCTCAAGGTGGAGCTGCGCACCGTGTACCGGTATCTAAAAGACGCTCAGCTCCCTGCCATCCGGATGGGGGGGCGCTGGCGCTTCCGCAAAGAAGACATCGATCGATGGCTCGTTGAGCACGCGCCGCTCCGTGCCCAAAGGCGACACCAGCCTCGGATCCTGCTGGTGGACGACGACGAAACCTTTCGGGAATTGCTCAGTGATTTCTTCCAGACCAAGGATTGTACGTTTCGAGGAGCGGAGAACGGCGAGGCGGCTCTGGCGCTGCTGAAGGAGATGACCTTTGACCTTCTAATCGTGGACCTCCGCATGCCAGGGATGGGTGGGATCGAGTTGATTCGCCGGGCCAAGAGTCTCCACCCCGACGTGCGCATTCTGGTCCTGACAGCGTATAGCGGCAAGGAAAGCGCCATCGAAGCGCTACGCCTTGGCGTGACCGACTACCTTGAAAAGCCGATCCGAGACCTTCAGGCACTTGCTTCCGCCGTGGAGGTGGCCCTGAGACCATAGCCGGCCGAGTGCGAATGGAGGGGCAGCGGATCTTCTTCACCGCATTACTGTCCCTCCGGCTCCTTCCTCGCTTCCTACCCGAATGATTCCACACCTGGCAGCATGACTGGAGACTCCCTTTTCGGAGATGGGCGAGATCTATCTTCGTTAAGATAGGGACGATCAATCTCGCTCGAAACAAGCTTATGTCATTTAGTAAAGGGATTCTCTATCGAATTCTATCTAATCTTATAACATACCGTAATATAGTGGTTGGCATTGTTATTGCAAACGACAAAGTGTACTACAATATGACTTGAAATCATTTGTCACACAGTAATGTCCAAACAACCTATTCTCTGAGCGGAGGAACTCGAATGACTGACAATCTGATGACAGCTCCTGAGTTAGCCCAATATCTGAAATTGGAACTACCCACCCTGTGCAGCTATCTAAGGGTACATCCCCTCGCTCGGAAGGACGCTCAGCTCCCTGCCATCCGAACGGAGGGACGATGGCGCTTCCGCAAAGAAGACATCGATCGATGGTTGCTCCAACACACTGTCCTCCCCGCCCATACGCGACAGCAGCCTCGGATCTTGGTTGTGGACGACGACGACAACTTCCGATGGATGCTCCTTGATTTGCTTGAGACCTCGGGCTACGCGGCTCAGGGGGCCGAAGGCGGCGAGGTGGCTCTCGCGCTGCTGAGCGAGATGAGCTTTGATCTCCTGTTTGTTGACCTCGTGATGCCGGGGATGAGCGGGATCGAGCTGATTCGCCGGGCCAAGAGTCTCCGGGCCGACACCCGCATCATCATCTTGACTGGATGTGAGGGAAGTGAGGGCGCCATCGAAGAGCTTCGCCTTGAGGTGACGGACACCCTGGAGAAACCGCTTCGGGATATTCGATTGCTCGAATCGGCTGTGGAGCTGGCCCTGAGTCGCGACGACCTTCACGTGACAGATGATCGAAAGGTCTCCACCACGCTTACCGGGGGAGGCAACGGGAACGGGTCTTGCCTCAACAAGTCCCTTCCGTCACGGCCATCTATGACCAACGGGGTTACCGTTCCGGGTGAAGTTGGCTTGGTTGGAGAGTATGTAGGATCAGGCCTTAACGCCATGGTCAAGGAGCGAACATGAACCGGTACTTGCCCTACGTCATAAGCACTCTATTACTGCTCTTCATCTCGTCCGCAGCGAGTGCCACCAGCACGAGCTGTTCGCTTGCCGGCATCTATGTGGCAAGCGCCAACATCGATGCGCCCCCCGCGGATCAAGCGCTCGCGGTCTTTGACTTCACCCCGCCCACCGGCTGCGGCAGCGGGGCCCAGGGGACGGTGACAGTAAGCGGCACACTGCTTCAGTGGAACAACCCGTCCTGGATTCCATTGAACGTTTCGGGCGTCCCATACGTGGTCGATGAGAGCGGCCACCTTAGGATCGCGATCTCGCCCTCCATTATCATCGACGGCTACATTGGCCAGCTCGCCGGAACCACCGCGAATAGCTTTGTGTTCGCGGCAGAAAACTCAACCGCTCCGTATGTTCGCTTCTCCGGGGTTGCGGTGAAACAGGCGCTCGTCGGCGCCACCGGGCCGCAGGGGTCCAGCAGCTCCGAAGCCACCCAGGGCCCCCCAGGTCCGACCGGCCCCACCGGCGCCACTGGTCCTGCTGGCCCCACGGGTGCAACGGGTGCCATGGGTTCGGCTGGTGCGACCGGCCCGCAGGGTCCGCAGGGCCCGGCAGGCGCAGCGGGTGCCACAGGAGCACAAGGACCCGCGGGTCCACAGGGTGGCCAGGGTCTCACGGGCGCCCCTGGCCTTACGGGTCCCACCGGTCCTCAGGGACTGCAAGGGCTTCAGGGTCTCACCGGCGCGACCGGCCCGCAAGGCCCCGTCGGCGTGACCTTCCGAGACGCGTGGGTGGTCAGCACCCCGTATGTGACGGATGACGTTGTGACCTACAGCGGGGAGACCTGGATCGGTGTCGCCAATAGCACCGGTGTCACGCCGGGGACGGACGGCACGAAGTGGGCGAAGCTCGCCGCGAAGGGCGATGCCGGCCCCACGGGGGC
>JACPQX010000124.1 GCA_016190255.1 Candidatus Methylomirabilis oxygeniifera
CGCCCGCACCGTCATCTCGAGAAACATCGCAACCTCGGGATCGGCGATGGGAACCCCGTTCTCCTCGGCATACCGCTCCATCTCAGCCAGGAGGACATCCCGCTTGGGCAGCAGGCGTTCCAGATACTCCTCCTGCTCCTTATGGATGATGAGGCCGACCTGGTCTTTCATCTTCGTGTTATCTCCTCTCGCCCGGTGCGCCGGCCGTCTTGCGTTCTCGTGCCATCAGATCGACGAAGCGCTGAAATAGATAGGCAGCGTCGTGCGGGCCGGGAGATGCCTCCGGATGATACTGCACCGAGAAGATCGGGAGGCGTCGATGCCGCATCCCCTCCACGGTTTGGTCATTGAGGTTGATGTGGGTCAACTCGACCTCTTTATCAGGGATCGAGGCGATGTCCACAGCGAAGCCGTGGTTTTGTGTGGTGATCTCGACCTTTCCGGTCGTGAGATCCTTGACTGGCTGGTTGCCGCCGTGATGGCCGAACTTGAGCTTATAGGTCCGTCCACCGAGGGCCAGCCCCAAGATCTGATGCCCGAGGCAGATGCCGAAGATCGGCTTGGCTCCGATCAGCTTCCGGACGTTGTCGATCAGATACGGCACGCCCTCCGGGTCACCGGGGCCGTTGCTCAGGAAGATTCCATCCGGGCCCATGCCCAGGACCCTGGCGGCAGATGTCTCGGCGGGAACGACGGTCACGTCACATCCTGCCTCAAGTAGCTTTCGCAGGATGTTCCATTTGATCCCGCAGTCAAAAGCCACCACCTTAAACGGTTCCGGGTTCCGGGTTCCGGGTTCCGCGAATAGATTGAGTTGGTGCTCCGACTTGGAACCTGGAACTTGGAACTTGGAACTCTCTTCGTAGCCCGTTCCCAATTTCCACGTCCCCTGCTGCCAGGTGTAGGGCTCGGCACAGGCGACCTCCTTCACCAGATCGCGCCCGATGAGGCCGGGCGAGGCCTTGGCCTTGGCAACAAGGCTGTCGGGGGTGAGGTCTCTCGTTGAGACCACCCCTTCCATCGCCCCGTGGTCCCGAAGATGTCTGGTCAGGGCCCGGGTGTCGATCCCCTGAATCCCCACAACCCCGTGCTCCCTCAGGTAGCCATCGAGATCTCGGGCGCTGCGCCAGTTGCTCGGATAGGGGCTGGCCTCCTTCACGATGAATCCTTCCACCGCCGGCGCCTTCGACTCAACGTCTTCCAGGTTGATTCCATAGTTCCCGATCAGGGGATAGGTCATCACCACCATCTGGCCCTTGTACGACGGGTCTGTCAGGACCTCCTGATATCCGGTCATGCTGGTGTTGAAGACCACCTCCCCGACGGCTTCTCCCTCTGCGCCAAAAGATGCGCCCTCGAAGATAGCGCCATCGGCCAGCGCCAACACTGCTCTTTTCATAAAGGTCCCCGTCGATTAGAGGCGTTCATTGTTGATAGTTCATAGATGTTTATCCTCGGCTCGACAGCTCTTGACTATGAACTGTGAACTCTGAACTGTGAACTATTATGCCTCCCATACGACCTTGCCCGCGACCATCGTCGCCACCGTGCTTCCCCTCAGCCGCCAACCATGAAACGGCGTGTTGCGGCTCTTCGATGCAAAGCCTGAGGCGTCCACCGTCCACTCCCGATCCGGATCGAAGATGGTCAGGTCGGCGTCCGCGCCTTCAGCGATCCGGCCTTTCGGCAGCTTGAGGATGCGGGCAGGCTCGCTCGTCAGCTTCGCGATCGCCTGCTTCAGAGACAGCGTCCCCGACCCGACAAGCGTGCCCAGTGTCAGGGCGAGCGCCGTCTCCAAACCGATCACGCCGAAGGGGGCCACGTCGAACTCCTGTTCCTTCTCCTGCACCGTGTGGGGGGCATGGTCTGTAGCGATCACGTCAATGGTCCCGTCGTGGAGACCGTCCAGGATCGCCTGCCGATCCGATTCGGACCGAAGAGGCGGATTCATCTTTGCGTTGGTATCGAATCCTCGGACGGCCTCCTCCGTCAGCGCGAAGTGGTGCGGAGTCGCCTCACAGCTTACCCGGACCCCGCGGGCCTTGGCCTCGCGAATCAGACGCACCGATTCTGCCGCGCTGATGTGGGCGACGTGGAGCCTGGCGCCGGTCAGCTCCGCCAACAGGATATCCCGCGCCACCATCGCCGCCTCCGAGGCGGAGGGGACGCCGTGCAGTCCAAGCTCGGTCGAGACGATTCCCTCGTGAACCACCCCCTTGCCGCTCAGATGCAGATCCTCGCAATGGGAGATGACCGGAAGATCGAACATCGCCGCGTACTCCATCGCCCGCCGCATCAGCTCGCCGTTCATCACCGGGCGACCATCGTCCGAGACGGCAACGCACCCGGACTCGAAGAGCTCACCAATCTCCGCCAGCTCCTCCCCCCTCAGCCCTTTCGTGATGGCGCCCACGGGGTAAACCTGGACGGCCCCCTCCCGCTTCGCCGTGTCCAGGATGAACTCGGTGACGGAGCGCGTGTCGTTGACCGGCTCCGTGTTCGGCATGCAGCAGACAGCGGTGAACCCTCCCCGCGCAGCGGCCAGCGTCCCGGTGGCGATCGTCTCCTTGTCTTCCCGACCCGGCTGGCGCAGGTGGACGTGCATGTCGATCAAGCCAGGACACACCACCAACCCCGTTGCGTCCATCACCCGATCCACGGTTGGGCCCGACTCTGGGTTCTTCGTTGCTCTTGACCCCTTCCCTTTACTTGGAACCTGGAACTTGGAACCCGGAACATTCTTTCCTATTCGTACGATCCTCCCATCCTCGATGAGCAAATCGACGACTTCATCGACCCCGCTGGCGGGATCGATGACGCGACCGCCTGTGATCAGAATCCGCATGATGACCTTACCCGCTGCTTCACGCTGCCTGCCCGCCTCCGGCCAGGAGGTACAAGAGGGCCATCCGAACGGCGACCCCGTTCTCGACCTGATTGAGGATCAGTGAATAGGGGCTGTCGGCGACCTCCGGCGCGATCTCCACGCCCCGATTGAGCGGGCCAGGATGCATGATCAGCACGTCGGACTTCGCGGCCTTCAGCCGCGGGATCGTGAGACCGAACAGGCGCGAGTACTCTCGCAGCGAGGGAAACAGGCCGGCCTGCTGGCGTTCGAGCTGCAGCCTGAGCATCATGATAATGTCCACATCGGCGATGGCCCGTTCGAGGTCTGTGAAGACCTCCACCCCAAGTCGGTCGATAAAGCAG
>JACPQX010000126.1 GCA_016190255.1 Candidatus Methylomirabilis oxygeniifera
GCCGTGTATATCATCGGCGACGCCGTTGGTTCCCTGATGTTTTACGGGCGGGGGGCGGGCCAGATGCCGACCGCCTCGGCGGTCGTGAGCGACATCGTGGAGATCGCCAGGAGCCTGCTTCAGGATGCCCCCGTGAGGACCGCTCCCGCTCCACTCCCGCAGTTGTCCGAGCATGAGGCCGGGGTCAGGGATATCACCTTGGTCCGCTCCTGCTACTACCTGAGGATCATGGCGATCGACAAGCCGGGAGTGCTTTCGAGGGTCGCGGGCATCCTGGGGAATAATAATATCAGTATCGCCTCGGTCATCCAGAAAGGGCGGCAGGAACAGAGCGCGGTGCCGATCGTCATGATGACCCACGAGGCCATAGAAGGGGATATGCAGCGCTCGCTGAAGGCCATCGACCACCTCGACGTCGTGAGTCGGGAGACGATGTGTCTCAGGGTCGAGGGGGTGACCGGTTGAGGCTGGGATGAACGCGACGAGCTGGACAGGGGTGATCGACAGATACAGGGAGTTCCTGCCTGTCACCGATCGGACGCCGGTCGTCACCCTGAATGAAGGCAACACCCCGCTCATACCCGCCAAGCGGCTCCAAGCCGCACTCGGGATAGAGGCGGAGGTGTATCTGAAATGCGAAGGGTCGAACCCCACCGGCTCCTTCAAGGACAGGGGGATGACCGTCGCGGTCAGCAAGGCAGTCGAGGAGGGGGCCAGGGCCGTGATCTGCGCCTCCACCGGGAATACCTCGGCCTCGGCCTCCGCGTATGCAGCCAGGGCTGGTCTCCGCGCCTTTGTCCTGATCCCGGAGGGGAAGATCGCCATAGGGAAGCTCTCGCAGGCGATGATCCACGGCGCCCAGGTGTTGCAGATCGAGGGGAACTTCGACCAGGCCCTTGAGATCGTGAGAAAGCTCTCCGGACAGCAGGCTATCGCGTTGGTCAATTCCCTCAACCCGTACCGGATCGAGGGGCAGAAGAGCGCGGCGTTTGAGATCTGTGACCGCCTCGGCCGTGGTCCCAACTACCACTTCATTCCGGTGGGAAATGCCGGCAATATCACCGCCTACTGGAAGGGGTACCAGGAGTACCTTCGGGCCGGCAGGATCGATTCCCTGCCGAAGATGATGGGGTGGCAGGCGGAGGGCGCGGCGCCCATCGTCCACGGGAAGGTCATTGAGCGCCCTGAAACCGTCGCCTCTGCCATCCAGATCGGGAACCCCGCGAGCTGGCAGGGCGCGGTGGACGCGGCCCGCGAATCCGGCGGGCGGATCGACATGGTCTCCGACGGCGAAATCATCGATGCCTATCGTCTCCTGGCCCACGCCGAGGGTATCTTCTGCGAGCTGGCCTCGGCAGCCTCGGTGGCAGGACTTATCAAGTCCGCCCGCTCGAATCGCTGGCCGAAGGGCACGGTGGTCGTCTGCGTGCTCACCGGGCACGGCCTGAAAGACCCCGACGCCGCGATCCGTCTGTCGCAGGGTCCCCTCACGGTCAAGGCCGATCCCGAGGCCGTCCTCAAGCTCCTTTCCTTCTAAACAAGCGGGAGGTTTTCGTTTGACAGGATAGACCGCCGACGCTATATTGTTGCTCCGAGCGGGAATAGCTCAGTGGCAGAGCATCGCCTTGCCAAGGCGAGGGTCGCGGGTTCAAATCCCGTTTCCCGCTCCAATCCCGCAATCATCAGGCCGTGATTGGGTCATCGATCCATGATATTCTTGAGGACGTTGCCGCATGTAGCGGCCCACCCTTTGTACTCCGTATCGTTGTTCACCGAGTGAGGTAGCGGCTGCTCTGTAGATGGCGGCGTAGCCAAGTGGCTAAGGCAGAGGTCTGCAAAACCTTTATTCGGCGGTTCGAGTCCGCCCGCCGCCTCCACTTCATCCCGAGCTTCCTACGCACATCCCGCTGGCATCCTGATCGATCCGATGGACCCGCCGCTGTGTTGTCCGCTATCGAGGGAAAGGGATGAGATTCTCAATGATGAGAGTCATACTGTGCTCGGCGTCGCAGCTCTCGCTGATACTGGCCATCGGTTGCGCGCCTCTTCAGGCGCCCCAGCCATTCGAGCCCCAGCCGCCGCCTCGGCCGATCTTCGGAGAGCAGGTCCCGCTGATCACGCTGGTGCTGTGGCATGCCCGAAACCTCTCCCTCACGCCTGAACAGATCCGAGGTCTTGAGGCCCTTCGTGGCGATTTCCAGCGAGCAGCAGATATTCAGACTGCGGAGCTTCAGCGATTAGAGCTCGAATTGCAGGGGCTCCTCAGCCGGGAGCAGATCGATCTGACTCAGGTGGAGACGAGAATCCGTAGAATAGAGACGCTTCGAACTGAGCTCCGTCTCGGTCGAATCAGGACGGTCGAGAAGGGAAAGGCGACGCTCACACCTGAGCAGTGGCGGAAGCTTCAACCCCTAATTCGCGGTGGCCCATAGCGAAGGAGAGGAGAGGAAGAGCGTGGCAAAGCGGACCAAGGTGCAGTGGGGGAACGAGACTGTTGACGGGCTTGACCTTGATTTCCGGACGCTCCGCGAGGAGTGGAACGAGTACGAGACGGAGGACGGCAGTAAGATTCGAGTCAAGCTCGTCGTGAGCGAAATCATCCGGACCGATCGTTTTGATCACAAGACCGATCAGCCAATGTATGTGGTCCGGTCGGGAAACATCGTGGTCGTCAAAGCCCCGGACGA
>JACPQX010000016.1 GCA_016190255.1 Candidatus Methylomirabilis oxygeniifera
CCACCCGGATTTCGGCCCGAAGAACAACCAGTTCGTCTTCATGTGGGGACGGCTGAAAGCGGGGCGCGAGCACCTGATCCGGCGGTTCACCGGCCCGGCTTTTGGGTCTGCCAATGCGCACGGCCACACGACCGTCTGCCAAGGCTCGCTCTACTTTACCGGCAAGGCGATGAGCGAGCAATTCGCCTATGACGAGAAAGACAAGAAGATGAAGTGGACGAAAGGGGCGAAATTCTACTGGCAGGCCGATACCGGCAACTCGGAATTCCTCCTGTTCGTGGGCGCTTCCCCCTTCGAGGCCAACTACGGCCCGCCCCTTCGGGCCTCCAAAATCACCACGGGCCTGTCGGAGAACCGCCTCAAGATCGCGGTGGTCGATCCGAGGTTGTCCAAGACCGCCGCCAAAGCGTGGAAGTGGGTGCCGATCAAGCCGGGAACTGAAGGCGCAATGGCCCTCGCCATGATGCGGTGGGTGATCGACAACAAGAGGTATGACGAACGCTATCTCAGGAACGCCAACAAGGCCGCCGCCAAGGCCGATAACGAGCCCAACTGGTGCAACGCCGCGTGGCTAGTCAAGATGGAGAAGGACGGGCGGCCCGGGAAGTTCCTGCGGGCCTCCGACCTCGGCCTCCCGAAGGAGAAGCGAGCCTTCAAGGACAAGAAGACGGGGGCCGAGCAGCCGTATCAGTTCGATCCCTTCATTGTCCTGAGCGGCAGCAAACCGGTGCCCTTCGACCCGTACGACGAGAAGAAGCCGGCAGAAGGTGACGTGTTGGTCAGCACGACGCTCAACGGTATCAAGGTCAAGAGCGGCATGCAAGTCCTCTACGATTCGGCGGCCTCCCACAGCCTGGAGGCGTGGGCGAAGATCTGCGACATCAAGGTGAAGGACATTGTCGAGCTGGCGCAGGAGTTCACCAGCCACGGCAAGAAGGCGGTGGCCGACATTCACCGGGGTGTCTCCCAGCACACGAACGGCTTCTACAACGTCTTTGCCTGGTACTCGCTGAACCTGCTGATCGGCAACTTCGACTGGAAAGGCGGGATGTGTAAAGCGGCCGTCTACGACCCCAGCGGGGGCAAAACGGTAGAGACGCCAGAGGTCAAGTGGGCCCAGCCGTTTCCCGTGACGAAGGTGACCGGCGAGAACAAGCCGTTTGGCCTCAGCGTCATCAGGCACGGGGATAAGTATGAGGACAGCACCATCTTCGCCGGCTACCCGGCCAAGCGGCCCTGGTTCCCTCTGTCCAGCGACATCTACCAGGAAATCGTCCCTTCCATCGGGGATGCCTACCCGTACCCAATCAAGGCGCTGTTTTTGTACATGGGCACCCCAGTCTATTCGCTGCCTGCCGGCCACACCAACATCGAGATTCTGACCGATCTCAACAAGGTCCCGCTCTTCGTGACGTCCGACATCGTGATCGGCGAAACCTCGATGTACGCCGATTATATCTTCCCGGATCTCACCTATCTCGAGAGGTGGGAGTTCCAGGGGTCGCACCCGTCGGTCCCCCACAAGGTCCAGCCTGTACGCCAGCCGATCGTGGCCCCGATCCCGGAAACCGTGAAGGTGTTCGGGGAGGAGATGCCGATCTCGCTCGAGGCCCTGTTGCTCGCGGTGGCCGAAAGACTCGGCCTGCCCGGGTTCGGAAAGAACGCTCTGGGTCCCGGTCAGGACTTCAAGCGCCCCGAGGACTTCTATCTGCGAATGGCTGCCAATGTGGCCGCAGGCGAGAAGCCCGATCAGGCCGTGCCTGACGCCGATGAGAAAGAAATGAAGCTCTTCGCCGAGGCCAGGCGACACCTGCCCGCCAGTGTGTTCGATCTCGAGCGGTGGAAGCGGATCGTGGGGCCAGCGTGGTGGCGGAAGGTCGTCTATGTCCTGAACCGCGGTGGCCGGTTCGACGATTACGCTAAGGGGTACGACGGCAACCAGCTCAAGAACAAATACGGGACGCTGATCAACCTCTACCAGGAGAAGACCGCAAGCACCAAGAACGCGATGACCGGCAAGAGCTTCTCCGGCGTGGCCACCCACATCCCGGCCCCGCAGGACGCGCTTGGCCGCCCTATCGAGGATGAGAAGTCCGGATTCGACATGCAGCTCATTACCTATCGCGAGATTTCGCAGACGAAGTCCCGGACCGTCTCGAACTACTGGCTATCTGCCCTGCTGCCCGAGAACGTCATCCTCCTGAACAAGCGGGATGCGGACCGAATGAGCCTGAAAGACGGCGATCAGGTCAGGGTGACCTCGGCGTCGAACCCTGAGGGGGTCTGGGACCTGAAGAATGGGACGAAGAAGCCGATGGTGGGCAAGGTGCGGGTCATCCAGGGGATCCGTCCCGGCGTCGCGGCCTATTCTCTGGGCCACGGCCACTGGGCGTACGGCGCATCTGATGTCGTCATCGACGGAAGGGTGATCAAGGGCGATCCGCGGCGGGCCAAGGGCGTACATGCCAACGCAGCGTTGCGGGTTGACCCCCATATCAAGAACACGACGCTCTCGGACCTGACCGGTGGGAGCGCCGTCTTCTACGATACGCGCGTCAAGCTCGTGAAGGTGTAGAGCACAAGGGACAGAGTCTAACATCACCCAAGGAGGATGAGCATGAGATGGTATTGGCACGCAGTTCTCGTTGCCAGCACGGTCATCCTGATGGCGCTGTCATTTGCCGTCCCGTCCCCACCAACATGGGCCGCCGAGAAGAAGGACGACAAGGCCGTGCTAGACGAGGTCCTGGACATCTTGAAAGACAAGGGTCAAATCACCGAGGAGAAGTACCAGGAGCTGAAGACACGGGCGAAGAAGGAGGGGGCGGGCAAGATCCTCGCCGGCTTCGACGGCTTGACGCCCTACATCAAGTCCATGGATGGGCAGCACAGGGTTGATTTCCACGGGCGCATCAACTTCGACCTGCGCGCCTACGAGGACGACACCCGAAACCTAGACGGCAGTGACCAGAAGACAAACTTTTTGGTCCGGCGAGCCAGGCTGAGCATCGATGCCACCCTGTTCAAGTACCTTAACGTGGTAGTGGACGGCGATTTCGCCGGAAGCTCGGCGACCCTGCAGTGGGGGTACATCGACCTCAAGTACTTTCCCGAGGCCCGGCTCCGCGCGGGGCAGTTCAAGGTCCCGTTCAGCTTCGAGGAACTGACCTCCTCCCGGTTCATTGACTTCGTCGAACGCTCGGTGGTCAACAACCTGGCGCCGGCGTTTGATGTGGGGGTCATGCTCCATGGCAGCCTCCTCGGGGGGATGCTGGAGTACGGCGTAGGGGTCTTCAATGGCCGCGGCCAGAACGCCGCCGAGACCAACGACTCCAAGGACATCGCGGGCCGGCTGCTTGTGCGCCCGTTCAAACTCATGAATCTCCCTGATCTCGGCCAGCTTCACCTCGCTGGCCATTTCACGCACGGCGATCAGGACAGCGACCAGAGCCTCCGGGGGCGAACCGACGGCAAGTTCGAGTTTTTCCCCCGGACTACGACGCGTGGCGATCGGCTCCGATACGGTTTTGAGGCGGTGTATGCCTATGGCCCCTTCGGTCTCTATGGCGAGTATGTCCGAAGCGAGGAGGAGCGGAAGGGACTTGGCACTGGAGGGAAGGACCTCGACGATCTGATTGGCCAGGGCTGGTACGTGGCAGGCAGCGTCTTCCTGACAGGGGAAGAGAAGGTCCACGGCAAGGCACCTAAGGTCAAGCCCGCCAACCCTCGCACGGGTGACTTCGGGGCGGTCGAACTGGCGGCCCGCTTTGCGCAGCTCGACTTCGACAGCTCCGATGCCTTACTCCCCGCGTCCCACCCCGGTCTCAATCGCGTGGATGCATTCACCGCCGGGATCAACTGGTATCTCAGCCCGAACGTCCGGCTGATGGTCAACTGGACCCAAAACTGGTTCGACAACCTTGCGGCCACACCGAACACGAAGAGCCCCGACGTCAGCAAGCGAAGCGATGACACCTCGTGGGAGATCCTGTCGCGGCTGGCGCTATGGTTCTAGGGGGATGATCTCAGAGCACGGCACGCTGGCAATATAATGTCTACACCATAGCCCCGTTGGCACGGGGGGAAGAAGAACCGGGGCGAGGCCACACGCACTTGCAAGCTCGAGGAAGCGCGACTGTAGGCCTCGCCCCATCTTTATCCTTTCAGTGTCGCACGTCCCGCGGTCCGGTTTGAAAAGGAGGATTGGGTGGTCAGCCGGGGAGCGAGAACCCGGCGTTCTAGAGCAAAGACCTGACCAGAAAGGAGGAGCAATGACTCGACATCAGAGGTCCTCATCGCCGACCATCGCGTTCCTATGCACGCTCCTCGCGGCCTCGCTTACTCTCGCCGCCCCCGCCGCCGCCCTCGACATCCCCATGGGCGACCAGTACAAGCTCGCTTTCTACGGGTTCCTGAACCCCGCCGTCACCTGGGACAGCCGGGGGAGCAAGGGGGTGGACTGGGCCTTCGCCGCCCCCAACTCCGCCCGGGAGGATTCGGCCTTCGGGATCAACGTCCGCAACACCCGCCTGGGCCTGGAC
>JACPQX010000129.1 GCA_016190255.1 Candidatus Methylomirabilis oxygeniifera
AGCACGGCTCGGAACGCCAAGAGCGACGTGAAAATGGCAGGGGCCCCACCAATGCCCCCAAAGAGGCTACCTGCCGCGTCGCTAGCGGCCAACACAACTCGCCGCCGGGACATGTTCCGAAATTGCTGCATACGGGCGGGGAGGCTTGACTTTCTTGCGGGCCGGGAGTAGGCTCGATCACCGGGCGAATCCCGGCGCACGAGGGCGCGGTTGGGGAGGTGGTGCGATGTTCGGACTCGGAATGCAGGAGTTGATCGTCATTTTTGTGATCGCCCTGCTGATCTTTGGCCCGAAGAAGCTACCGGAACTGGGGCGGTCACTGGGCCGGGGCCTGGCGGAGTTCAAGCGAGCCTCAGAGGAGTTGAAGGAAGGGCTGGCTGTCGAGCTCTCGGCTGAGGAAGAAAAAGCGGCTGCGGTCGCTCACGAGGAGCGGGAGCCTGTCAAGGCAGAAGCGTCTTCGACTGTAGGAGTGGAGGAACCGAAGGGTACCAGCGAGACGCGGAATGTCTGATGAAAAAATGTCGTTCTTCTCCCACCTGGAGGAGCTCCGCAAGCGGATCGTCGTGTCGCTGGTGGCCATCGGGGCTGGATTCATCCTTACCTTCAGCTACTCCGAAACGATCCTCCGCTTCCTAAAGCGCCCGCTCACGACCGACCTTGTCTTCTCTCGCACCTACCCCTTCTTTCGAGCCGTCCCCCGACCCGGCACCCCCATCGACCTGATATTTCTGGCGCCCGCCGAGGCGTTTTGGATGCACATGAAGATCGCCCTCCTGACCGGCCTCATGCTGGTCCTGCCCGTCATCCTTTATCAGATCTGGAAATTCATCTCACCCGGCCTGCTGCCACACGAGAAGCGCTACGCGCTCCCGTTCGTGGTTCTAGCCAGCATCTTCTTCGCCTTCGGCCTCCTCTTCTGTTTCTACCTCGTTCTTCCGTTTGCCTTGAACTTCCTCCTGACCTACAAGACTGAAAACCTCAAACCGATGATCTCCGTCGGAAATTACGTGGACTTCACCTCGAAGTTTCTTTTGGCTTTCGGATTGATTTTTGAGCTCCCCCTGGCGATCGGGATCGCCGCCAAGATGGGGTTGGTCACCCCCCAGTGGCTGTCCAAGAACCGGAAATACGCGATCCTGATCAACTTCACGATCGCCGCCATCCTTACCCCGACGCCGGACGTCTTCAACCAGACCCTGATGGCCCTGCCGATGTGCCTGCTCTACGAGGTCGGGATCGTGGCCGCTCGCCTGTTGGTCAGAAAGCCAACGGCTACCGCGCAAGAGGCAACTGAAGGGATTTGAGAACCGGTGGAGGCTCCTATGAGCCTCCAGAGGCGACTCGACCGAGCGGCCCTGTGCTATAACCCGGCCCCGGAGACAGGGCAACGACCGCTTTTCAGAGGAACGATTCATTAGATGGGCCCCGCCAAGGGGCACCCTGTCACATCACGTTGCCGCGAGCCTCCCAGTCAGGAGGAGGGCCAGAAGCAACAGGCCGAGGCCGACCCGATACAGGATAAAGAGACAGGAACTCGGTGAGTCCTTGGATCACGCCCAAGATAACCGCCTCGCGCACCAATCCGTTCCACTATTCCGGCCGTTCGGACGCTGCTCATGAATGCTTTAGGGCTATTGATTCTACCACATCGGCCACGTCTTCGCATCGATCGGTCACCACTTCCAGGGTCTCGTAAATCTCCTTCCACTTGGTGATCTCCAAGACCGGGCGGACCCCTTCGAACAGGGCGGCGACGCTCTCCCGATAGATGGTATCGGCCGCGTTCTCCAGCCGGTTGATCTCGACGCAGGCGGCTTCCACGTCACTGAATCTCGGGATCTGCGAGACGGCCTTGACGATCTGCTCGGCCGACGCGACGATAAGGGCGACGATCTCCCGGGACTCCGGCGTGGGCTGGTCGATGTTATACATCACCATCCGGGAGGCGACGGTCTCAATGCTGTCCACTACATCGTCCAGCGACGACGCCAAGGCATGCAAGTTCTTTCGATCGATAAACGGGATGAAGGTCTGATTCAGCTTCCTCATGATGGCATGGGTGAGGCGATCGCCTTCGTGCTCGGCCTCCTCGACCGCGCGCCACCGTGCCTTTGGATCGACGTAGTTCTCGAACATCGCCTGCAATTCCTTCGCTGCCTTGAGGACATTGTTGGCAGACGATTCGAGAAGGCGGAGAAACTCCCTTTCCTCCGGGATCAGCCTGACGCCCGTTGCGGGGATCTCTTGGCCGAGATTCGTGTCGGCTCCCGTCCCAGCGCGCACCGGGAGGCGCCTGAGTCCCTTGCGCAACTCCTTGTCGCCTCGCTCCCGGATATCTTCCCCTCTCACGATGTAGATCACATCCTCCGCGATATTGGTGGCGTGATCGGCGATCCGTTCCAGGTAGCGCGACACCAGGATCAGATCCAGGGCTCGCGGGATCGTTGTTGGATCGGTCATCATGTACGTGAGGAGCTCGCGAAACACCTGATCCCGCAGGCGGTCGATTGCGTCATCCGACTCGATAACGATCCTTGCCAGCTCCGCATCCCTGGCAACGAACGCATCCAGGCTTTTCTTGACCATCTCCTGGCAGAGTTGGGCCATTCGTGGGATATCGATCAGGGGTTTGAGGAGGGGCTGGGAGATGATAAACGTGGCGGCCTGGGCGATGTTGACCGCGAGGTCTCCGATTCGCTCGAGGTCGCTGTTGATCTTAATGGCCGCGGCAATGAAGCGAAGGTCGCGAGCCATCGGCTGGCGCAGGGCCAGGAGGGTGAAGCATCGCTGATCGATCTCGATGCAGAGCTGATCGATCTCTTCCTCGTGGGCAAACACCTCCTGAACCAGCGCCTCGCTTCGCTCCACTAACGACTTGACGCTCTTGACGATCATGATCTCGGCCAGGCTTCCCATGGCCAAGAGACGTTCCGTCAGCTCTTTCAATTGCTCATCGAACTGCCGCTCCATCGCGTTGCCCCCGCCCTATCCGAACCGGCCCGTGATGTAGTCTTCCGTCTGCTTCTTGGAGGGGTTGACGAATATCTGCTTCGTGAGATCGTACTCAACCAACGTCCCGAGGTAGAGAAAGGCCGTGTAATCCGAAACTCGCGCTGCCTGCTGCATGTTATGAGTCACCATCACGATCGTATACTGCTTCTTCAGTTTCGCGATGAGCTCTTCAATCTTCGCGGTCGCGATCGGATCCAGGGCGGAGCAGGGTTCATCCATCAACAGGACGTCCGGCTCGACCGCGATCGCCCTGGCAATGCACAGACGCTGCTGTTGCCCACCCGACAGGCTGAGCGCGCTCTCATGAAGGCGGTCATGGACCTCGTCCCAGAGGGCGGCCTGCCGCAGACTCTTCTCCACGATCTCGTCAAGGGCCGCTCGGCTCTGGATCCCCTGGATCCTCGGCCCGTAGGCGGCGTTCTCATAGATCGTCTTCGGGAAGGGATTGGACTTCTGGAAGACCATGCCCACCCGCTTGCGGAGTTCCGTGATCTCCAGATCGAGATCGTTGATGTCGATGCCGCCGATCCGGATCGTCCCGCCGATCTGCACCCCGTCGATGAGATCATTCAGTCGATTCAGGCATCGAAGGAGCGTGGACTTCCCGCACCCGGATGGACCGATGAAGGCGGTCACCTGGTGCTTCGGGATGTCGAGACTGATATCTTGTAGCGCGAGCTTTTCGCCGTATTTCAGACTGAGTTTGCGGATCTCAATCATCGGCTCCATGATCGTCGTCGCTCCTACGGTCTGATCCTGCATCCTGAGGTCACTCGGGGCTGGTGCCAGAGCTTTCTGACCGTTCTCGGAGCCCTTGATCGAGAGGTCGCCTCGCCGTTCTGCGAGCGCCGCCTCCGCCCGAGTCACCATATGATCCCTCCCTCCCTAGATTATTGACAAGGTATATTTTTTTCGCAACCTGCTCCTGAGGAGGATCGCCGTCAGGTTCAGGACCAGCACCACCAGAAGCAATAGAAGGGCGGTGGTGTACACCATCGGCCTGGCCGCGTCCACGTTGGGGGATTGGAACCCGACATCGTAGATATGAAAGCCGAGGTGCATGAACTTCCGTTCCAGATGCACGAACGGCCAGAAGCCGTCGATCGGAAGGGCGGGAGCGAGCTTGACCACTCCGGTGATCATGAGCGGGGCAACCTCTCCGGCGGCTCGAGCCATGGCCAGGATGAGCCCGGTGAGTATCGAAGGCATCACGGAGGGGAGCACGATGCGCCACGTCGTCTCGAACTTTGTGGCGCCCAGCGCAAGGGAGGCCTCGCGCATCCCGCCGGGGATCGCCGCCAGACCCTCCTCGGTGGCAACAATGACGACCGGGACCGTGAGCAGGGCAAGGGTCAAGGAGGCCCACAGGATGCCTCCGGTCCCAAAGGTAGGAGTCGGAAGCGCCTCGGGATAGAAGAGCCGGTCGATGCTGCCCCCGATGAGGTAGATGAAGAAACCGACGCCGAACACCCCAAAAACGATGGAGGGAACGCCCGCCAGGTTATTGACCGCGATCCTGACCGCGCTGACGAACGGCCCTTGTTTGGCGTACTCCCGAAGGTAAAAGGCGGCCAGCACTCCCAGCGGGGCAACGAACAGGCTCATGATGATGACCATCATCACCGTGCCGAAGAGCGCTGGCAAGACGCCACCCTCCGTGTTCGATTCACGAGGCTCTCCCGCCACAAACTCCCAGAGCCTGGATAGATAGAGTCTGCTCTTGGCCAACAGCCCCATGGCATCGGGGCGATAGGCCCGGACGATTTGGGCCAGCGGCAGCTCCTTCTCCTTATCACCGGCGGCCGAGACGACGAGGCTCCGCCGGGAACTCTGGCGTAGCTCCGCGAGACTCGCCGCGTGCTCGCGGTACCTCGCCGCCAAGGTCTCTAACTCCTGTTGGAGGCGCGCGACCTCGGGACTCCCGTCAGGACCCCGCAGGCCAAGCTTCTTGATCTCAAGACGGATCTTCTCTTGGGCGTGGTTGATCGCCCCGATCTCCCTCTTCTCGATCCGCCTGATCTCGTTGAAGGTCTCCGTCTCCCCCGGGAGGTACGTCTGGAGAGCGTTCCAGCCGTCCCCGGACCCTTGAGCCACAACCCGCTCCCCGTCGCGCACCTCCTTGATGAAGCCATAGAGATTGCCCCACTCCCGTCGCTCGATGAGGAGAGCGTCAGGAGGGAAGTCGCGGCGGACGATGTTGGCCTCCTCGACCCAGACGAAGTCGGCGCCGTACAGGTCACGATTTCCAACCCTGACCTGGATGCGATACCGCTCAGGAGTGCCTTGAGGCGCCCCGGGTTGCGGGATCTTCTCGCGCTGGACCACCTGGCCCACCAGTTCCTTGCCGTCGGCCAGGGTCAGCCTCGCAATGGGCGAGGGCCAGAAGAACCCAAGTCCATTCATCATGACCAGGACAACCAATCCGGCCACCATGACAAGGCTGAGGGCTAACGCCCCCCCGCTGAGCCAGATAAACGGATCGCCGCTCTTCCAGAATCGCTTCATAGATACCGGTACTTCCGCCGGAGCTTCAGGCGAACGAATTCGGCCATCGTGTTCAAGACAAATGTCATCACGAAGAGGAGGAGGGCCGCCAAAAAGAGGATCCGGAAGAGCGTGCCGCCCTCCGGGGCTTCAGGTAACTCCACGGCGATGTTTGCCGAGAGGGCTCGGAAGCCATTGAAGATGCTCCAGTCCATGACCGGCGTGTTCCCCGTGGCCATCAGGACGATCATGGTCTCGCCTACCGCCCGCCCGAAGCCGATCATGATCGCCGAGAAGATTCCGGGGCTTGCCGTCGGAAGCACGATCCTGAGCGCAGTCTGCCAGCGGGTGGCACCCAGGGCAAGGGAGCCGGCCACCAGGTGTTGAGGCACATTGGCGAGAGCATCCTCGGCGATCGTAAAAATGATCGGAATGACGGCGAAGCCCATGGCAAAGCCCACCACCAGAGAGTTTCGCTGATCGTAGGTCAGCCCGAGGACGTTCAGCAGCCAGCCTCGGTAGTCGCCGGACAGCAGCAGGCGCTCGACCAGCCCCCCGAGCCAGAACGAGAGCCAGGCGCCAAGGATAACAATCGGGACCAGCAGGGAGACCTCGGTGCCGGGCCTGACCCGCCGGCGAAGGCCAACGGGAACGAACCGCCAGCAAAAGACTGCGACCAGGATCAGGAGCGCGACAACGATCGGCATAAGGAAAAGACCTGGAACGACCCTTTCGACCAATGGCGCAAGCCACAGGCCCGCCAGGAAACCCAGGACGACGCTGGGAAGGGCAGCCATGATCTCCACGGTCGGCTTCACGATCGTTTTGAGCGTGGGGTGCATGAACTGGGAGGCATAGAGGGCGCTGAGGAGCGCCAGCGGAATGGCGAAGAGAAGCGCGTAGAGGGTCCCTTTTAGGGTCCCGAAGATCAACGGGGTCAGGCTGAACTTCGCCTCAAAGTCGTCGGTCCCTCCCGTGGACTGCCAGACATATTCCGGTTCTCGGTAACCCTCATACCAGATCTTCCCGAACAGGCTCCTCCAGGTGGTCTCGGGATGGGGATTGTCGAGTGCCCAGTGTGAGAGGCGTCCCGCGGCGCCACCCACAATCACGCCGTCAGCCTTGGGAGCGAAGGTGACCGCGTTTACGCCGTCCCCCTCAGCCTTCATCGTGAGCAAGGTCTTTCCGGTGGTGCCGTAGTGAAGCTGCGTCATCCCCGAGGTATCAGTCGTGACGAAACCTTTGTCCCGCTGCGACGGGGCAAACGCGACGACCGGCCCCACGTGCGGCACGAAATCATAAAACTTCGTCAGTCTCCGCTCATTGCCTTTGGCCCGCAAAAGCTGCCACGTGCTGACGCCGCCCGACAAATCTCCCACCACAAGCGTCCGGTCCCCGATGAGGAACCCCATCACGCGCACCCCGATCCCGGGTCCGCTCGTCGCGGCCACGGAGCCGGCCACTTTCGGATCGTCCGGGTCTCGGAGGTCCACCCTGGTGACCTGGCCGGACGAGCTACCGACGAACAGGTCTTCGGCCCGCCCGTCGAGGGCAAGGCCCGTGATCTCGCCTTCGATCGGCAGGGAGAGACGTTGGCGCGACTCCTCCTTCGTCGAAGGCCCGATCAGCGCCTTCGTCTCCTTGACCGTGACCAGCATGAGGTCTTTCGCGCCGACAGCGGCCGCGGTGATGGGCCCGCTCTGGGCTGACACGTGAGCGACCCGCGTGATAGGGCGTCCGTCCGAGTCCACAGTGATCGGGTCGCTCACCACCAACTCAGCATCCACTCGTCGCCTTCCCTCCGGGAAGGAGACAGTGAACCTGACCTCCGCCGGGATGACGCGCCCATCGGAGAGCCCCAGGGCGAAGAGGCCCCGTCTCACGGCTGATGACCCGACGACCCTGGCAGCCTTGAGTCCCGTGAGAGGGCTGGACGCAAGCGGCGAGCCATCCTTCACAGACACGAATTGCACGCCGCCGCCGGTGACCAGGTAGGCGATCTCGCGGTATTCGTCCACTCCCACCGCAAGCGGAGCCGAGTCGATCTTCACTGAGATCACTCCCACTTGCGCTGCCGCCGGCGCCTTGACGAGAGGATAGACCACGGCGGCGATCACAAAGAAAATGGCAAGGATGCAGGCAATGATCAGCACCCCGCCCATGGTGACGAGGCGGCGGGTGAGGAGATCGACCCGAAGCCGCCGTGTGAGGCGCTCCCGCGGGGCCGAAAACAGGCGAGCTGCTGCAAGCGGCTCGCCTGTTGTGAGAACTTCAGTCGTCTTCGCCACGTCGGGTTTCCGTTACCGGTTACAGAACCTTACTCAGCTCTTCCTTGGCGATGGAATTCGGGACGGGGAAATAGCCGTCCTTGACCACGGCCTCTTGCCCTTGGCGGGTGAACATGAATTTCACGAATTCCCGCGTCAGCGGATCCAGCGACTTGCCCGGCGCCCTGTTGATATAGACGTAGAGGAAGCGGGAAAGCGGATACGTGCCGGCGTACGCATTCTCAGGTGATGCCTCGAAACACCTACCGCCCTCCTTGGCAGCCACAGGGACAGCGCGGACTCCAGCCGTGGTGTAACCGATTCCGCTATAGCCGATCGCATAGCGGTCCACGGTCACACCCTGAACGACCGAAGCCGACCCCGGCTGCTCTTTCACCGAGTCCTTGTAATCGCCGTTCTTCAGCGCGTGCTCCTTGAAGAAGCCGTACGTTCCCGAGGCCGAATTTCGACCAAAGAGGCTGACCGGCCGGTTCGCCCAATCGCCGGTGAGGCCGAGTTGCCCCCAGGTCTTGATGTTGTCCTTGTAGCCGTAGCGCCTCGACTTGGAGAAGATGGCATCCACCTGGGCCATCGCCAGACATTTGATCGGGTTGTCCTTATTCACGAAGACTGCCAAGGCGTCTACGGAGCTGCGGAGGCCGGTTGGCTTGTAGCCAAACTTCTTCTCAAAGGCGTCGATCTCGGTCCCCTTCATGGGGCGTGACATTGGGCCAAGCTGAGCGGTGCCGGAGATTAACGCCGGCGGCGCCGTGGACGACCCCTTCCCCTCGATCTGGAGCTTCACGTTCGGGTAGAACTTGCCGAACCCCTCGCCCCAGAGGGTCATCAGGTTATTCATGGTGTCCGACCCGATGCTGGAAAGATTGCCGGAAACTCCCCCTACCGTCCTGTAGGTCGGAAGCGCCGGGTCCACCTTGAGGACATCGGCCAGACCGAGCCCCGATCGGAGCAAGATCGCCGCGACAGCGATGGAGAGAAGAGATAGAAGGAGCTGCCTGCTTCTTCGTCGTTTAATCGTACCCATGATCTACGGTCCTCCTTCCTCTGAAACGATATCAGAGATGTTATAACGCTTGGGTTACACGCATGTTACAGATATGTTACATTCGCCCCTTGGCTTGGCCTCGTTCTCACACCCTCGCTAGAACCACAGGGCCAAGCGGGTGAAGATCTCCCACGAGGTGTCCTCGCCCGTGATCGGTGTCATCCGGTCATTCTCGAACCAGTTCTGAACCCAGTTAAACATCATGCGGACGTTCGGGCTGAGATACCAGTTAAAGCCGACCGTCAGAGCATCCACCTTGTTGGCACCGGCTTTGCCACCCCCTGAGGGGCTGGGGCCCGGCAGAAGGCCGTCTGAGTCGAAGTCGAGCTGGGCATAGCGGGCCACCAGCTCCAGCGCGCCGTAGTCCCCCGTGCGCGGGTTCGCGGGCTTGACCTTGGGTGCCTTGCCGTGGACCTTCTCCTCGCCCGTCACAAAAAAGGTTCCAGCGACATACCAGCCCCGGCCCTCAAGATCGCCGAGATTGCTTCCACCCGGCCCGAGGTTCCGCTCCTCTTCCGTCTTCACATACTCGCCGTAGAGGCCGAAGGGTCCGAACGCGTAGACCGCTTCCAGGCCGTAGCGCAGCCGATCGCCCCGCGTCGGGACCCGGGGGAAGAACACGAATCGCCCGTCGGTCCGACCTTGAAGGCTATTGGCAGGAACCGGACTGGGAGCGGGGGTCACATCCTGGTCACCCTGGGTGAAATGTCCGGCGATATGGAGCTTCTGCAATGCGGGGATGCCCATGAGGCTAAACGGACGAACCAGCAGCCGCCCGGCGACATCCTTGGAGTCGTTCGTCTCGAAGGTATTCTGCCCCGTTCCGTTGAAGATGCCTGCGCCATACTCCACCATCCCCCCGAAGAGACTGCCATGGACCATGGCCCCGACGTCGCGCGCCGGCACCAGGTTGTTGACCACCGACCGCTCGACGAAGTCGATGAACCGGGAGGAGGTCAGCTCCTCGAAGCTGAACGGGACCTTGAACTGGCCGCCCCTGAGTCTGACCTCCTTCCAGTAGTTCAGCTCCCCGTAGCCATCGGTGAGGATAAAGGGGCTCCCCTGTTCGCCGAAATCCCCTTCTAGTTTGAAATCGAGGTACTTGAAGAAGGTCGCATCGACCCCCAGCCGCGCCCGGCGCACGCGGAAATTCGTGACGAGGTCGCTGCGATTCGCACTCACGTTGCTCCGGTTGCCGTCCAGGTTGCGGGCGCCCGCCTCATAGGCGCGCATGTCGAAGTGGACCCGCCCGTGAAACTGGATCTCATGGTCTCCGTCGGCAGACTTGATGTACGGGGTCCAACCCTCGAAGCCGGCCAGGAGCTTGCCCGCCCCTTCTTTCTTCGCCCGGGCCTTTAGCTCCTGGTACTTCTCCTCGCTGATCTGCCCCTTCTCCTTCAGGATGTCCAGCACCTCGTCCAGGACCGCCTTGTCGTCCTTCTTCTCGGCGGCCCAGGCTGGCTGGGGCAGGACCACCGACGACAGCGCCGTTACGATGACTGTGCTGATGAACAGAACGTTCTGCCAGGCTCGTCTCATGCTCTGCCTCCTCATGTGATTGGGTTTCGTCCTCCGTCTCGCCCGTTCGCCTGGACCGGCCTTCTTGCTCGCCTCATCACCCGTATGGAACCATGTCGAATGACGGCAACGGCGCTGGCCCACCCGCCGGTTCCCCTTGATCTCTTTAATCCGGTATCGCATGCGCCGCTCTTCCTCACTGTGCATGGGCCAGCTCCCACTGCGCGTTTCGCGGGCGGATGGTGATGCGCACCGCCTGTTCCTCCGAATCGTACTCGATGCGCTCGATGGTTCCGTCGATGGGGCTCAGCACCACCTGATCATCGAAATGGGGCGAGAGACCAAGCACCTCGCCTCTTTTCACCCACCTTCCGGTGAGCGACCGTTTATGGGAACCATAATCGACCTTGACTGTGATTTGCACTCGTGCCTCCTTCAATGATCGGTATCGTGAGCGGCATGGGATTCGGGCCGTCCTTCGATGCTGGCGATCCTCATCCCTCCGGACTTCACCAGACAGCTCAGCTCTCTCTGCCCCCTCGTCGATCATTGTGTGCCCTCCTTCGTCTGCGCGCCCGGCATCAAGCGAGCGGGTTCTTCCTGGTGATCAGAGAATACCGAGAGGATGTGACAGAGGACTTACGCTGACGTTGCAGACGTGTAAATTTCCTAGGAGAAGAGGGAGTGGTGGAGCGGAGGCGAGTCACTTACAGATCACGCAAGAGTGTTTCGCGAGAGCAGCCCGGATGAGCGGGCTGGGACAATCAAGCCGGTGGTGAGCGGAAGTGCCAGCAATGGGAGCAGGAGCGGGGCGGCGCAGGACTCAGCGAGGACCTGCTACAGGGCGGGTTCCTCCAGATTTTCGAGCCATTGGCGGAGGCGTGCGTGGATCTGGTTGCGGACCCTCCGGAAGGTCTCCAGGCGGTCTTCGTCGGAGCCGGTGGCCTGTGAGGGGTCGTCGAAGCTCCAGTGGAGCCGCTTCGTGGGATGAGGGAACAGTGGGCATCGCTCGTTGGCGCTGTCGCATACCGTGATCACGTAGTCCCATGGCTGATCGAGGAACGGATCAAGGGACTTCGACGTGTGTCCGGCCATGTCGATCCCGACCTCCTGCATCGTCTGGATTGCGAGAGGATGGACGCGCGTCACTTCGGTGCCGGCGCTTGCCACCTCAAAACGCTGCCCGGCGAGAGCCCGGAGAAACGCCTCGGCCATCTGGCTTCTGGCCGAGTTGTGGGTACAGAGAAAGAGGACACGTGGCGTGGTCATGAAGGCCATCCAGGAGGAGAAGGCCGACCGAAGAGCGGGGACATGGTATGAGGAGATTCCATTTCAGGATCGGGGAGGTGCGGCCGCAGCAGCCTTGCCTATCGCGGCTTGCATGGCGGAACCGGGCTCCTCGTCCAGACCCGTTGGGAACCAGTCCCGAGTGCGGTTGCAGAACGAGCAGACCGATAGCATGACCGGAACCTCCACGAGGACCCCGACCACAGTCGCCAAGGTCGCCCCGGACGTGAGCCCAAACACCGAGATCGCGGTGGCGACGGCCAGCTCGAAGAAATTGCTGGCACCGATCAGCGCGCCAGGCGCGGCCACGGAGTGTGGCACGCGAAACCACCGCGCCAGCCCGTACGCAAGTCCCGAATTGAAATAGACCTGGATCAGGAGCGGGATGGCGATGAGCACAATGTGTGAAAGCTTGCCCAGGATCACCTCTCCCTGGAAGGCGAAGATGATCACGAGGGTGGCCAGCAGGGCCATGATGGTCACAGGTTTGAGTCGCGCGAGGAAGACGCCTTCGAACCAGGCTAGCCCGCGCGCACGGAGGAGCGTCGCTCGGGAAACCGCCCCCGCCGCGAGCGGAATGACAATATACAGGACGACCGAGTACAGCAGCACGTCGTATGGGACCGTGATGTTCGAAACGCCCAAGAGAAGAATCACAATAGGCGCAAAGGCAATGAGCATGATGAGGTCATTCAGCGCCACCTGAACCAGCGTGTAGGCGGGATCGCCATCGGTCAGGTAACTCCAGACGAACACCATCGCCGTGCACGGCGCCGCGGCGAGGATGATGGTCCCGGCCAGGTACTGATCCCCGAGCGCGGGGCCGATGATCCCTGCAAACAGGTGCTTGAAGAACAGCCATCCGAGCACGGCCATGCTGAAAGGTTTCACGAACCAGTTGACGAACAGGACGACCAGAATCCCCGTTGGCCGGCGACCGACGTCCCGGAGGGCCGCGAAATCGATCCGCAGCATCATCGGATAGATCATCAGCCAGATCAGGACCGCGACAGGCAGGTTGACGTGGCTGACTTCCATTCGGCTCAACGCCCCCACCAATGCGGGGCTCAGCTTGCCGAGGGCGACGCCCGCCACGATGCAAAGCGCCACCCAAACGGAGAGGTACCGCTCGAAGAGGTTCAGTCGCTTTATGGCCGGCGCGGTGGTCATGAGCCGGGCTTGCGGGCGCGCACGAAGGCACTCATGAACTTGCCATCGACCTGAGGCACGATGGCATCGGCATCGATGCCGGCCTCCGCAAGGAACTCCCGCGCGTCGTCCACCCGATACACGCGCGTCGGCTCCAGATCGACCTCCTCGAAGCCCGCCTTGGCGAGCTTCTCACGATACTCTTCTTCCCCCAGCGCCCCCGCCACGCATCCGATCCACAGCTCCACGCTCCGGCGGATCTCAGCCGGCATCTCGCCGCGCACCACGACATCGGAGACCGCAAGGCGGCCGCCGGGTCTCAGCACGCGGTACGCCTCTGCCAGGACACGATCTTTGTCAGCGGAGAGATTGATGACGCAGTTGGAAATGATCACGTCCACCGTATTGTCGGGCAGCGGGATGTCTTCGATCTCCCCTTTCAGGAACTCCACGTTCTCGACCCCGGCCTTCCGCTGGTTTTCACGGGCCAGCGCCAGCATCTCATCGGTCATGTCGAGGCCATAGGCTTTGCCCGTGGGGCCGACGCGCTTGGCGGACAGGAGCACATCGATGCCGCCGCCTGATCCCAGATCGAGGACGATCTCGCCAGGGTTGAGCTGGGCCAGCGCCGATGGGTTGCCGCAGCCAAGCGAGGCTGCGACAGCCTCGGCCGGAAGATCCGCGGTTTCAGCCGTCTCATACAAGTTGGAGGTAATGGGGTCGCACTCGCCGGCAACCGGTCGGGCGCTGCAACACGAGCGGTCGGCGCTCGTCACCCTCAGCGCCGCTTGCCCGTACTTCTCCTTCACAACCTCTTTGATGTTTCGATCGCTCATGCTGGCCTCCTGTCACTCACATCAACATTTGTTGATGAATGAGCGCCAAAAAAATCACTCACAGCGGTTCGATGCCACGTGCAAGCCACGACTCCTCGGCTTGATTGAGCCGATGAGGTTCTCCATCTCCGCAATCGCCTCTGGATTCAGCGAGTAGTAGACCCAGCGCCCCTCCCGTCGGTCACGTAGAATTCCGGCGTCCTTGAGCGTCTTCAGGTGAAACGACAGCCGAGACTGTCCGGTCTCGAGCCTGTCGGTCAAGTCGCAGACGCATTCCTCACCCCCGACCAGGCAATCGATGATCCTCAGACGAGTCTCGTCGGCCAGCGCGTGAAACCAGCGCGCCGCTGACCCCAGGTTTTTTGAGAGGGGGGATCGCATAGCAACAATATATCAACATTTCTTGATTTGTCAAGCGGCTTGCACGATCGGGTAGTGTCCTGATTCGAGGAGAATGAACGATGTGTCATTGCGAGGACACGGAGTGTCCGAAGCAATCCCACCGTTCTTCGCAGCCTCAAAAACGAAGAGATTGCCGCGCTCCCGATGGTCGCTCGCAATGACAGCCCCGCGCAAGTTACCCGGCCTACCATCGTATGAATCGAAATTAGGACATCACTACCGCCCCGGCCGGGAATTTCACCGGTAGGGTTCGTGATGACCGGCGACGGGCAGGAGGAACCGAACTGTAGTTCCCTGGTTCAACTGGCTCTCGATGATCAGCTCGCCTCCGTGCGCCTTCACGAGATGTTTCACAATCGCCAGGCCGAGTCCGGTCCCGCCCATCTCCCGGGAGCGCGCCTTCTCCACGCGATAGAACCGCTCTGTGATCCTCGGCAGGTCCTGGGAGGGGATGCCGATGCCGGTATCTTTCACCGAAATCTCAACCAGCTCAGGAGATTTCGGGGTTCCGGGTTCCGGGTTCCGGGTTCCGGGTTGGGCCGCCTCGGTCGTGGCCTCTACACCTGGAACTTGGAACTTGGAACTTGGAACTCGTCGAGCGGTAACCGTCACTTGCCCGCCTTTCGGGGTGAACTTGATACCGTTATCCAGAAGATTGATGAGGATCTGCGCAAGCCTGTCGCGATCGGCCAGAACCGGCGACAGATCGGCAGGGATCAGCGCATGCAACTCAACCTCCTGCCTGGCGGCCTGCGGCCGGTAGATGGCGATAGCGCCCTCAACCACCTCGGCGAGGCTGATCGCGCGGCGGTGGAGCGTGATCTTGCCGAGCTCGAGGTTGGAGAGGTCGAGCAGGTCGTCCAGGAGGCGACCAAGTCGCTCGGTGTGCTTGTGGATGACCTCCAGAAACGGCCGCGCATGTTCCCGATCCTCCAGTCCTCCTTCCAGAAGAGTTTCCAGGTATCCCTTGATTGACGTGAGCGGAGTACGCAGCTCGTGGGAAACATTTGCCACAAACTCGGTCCGGACCGTCTCGAGGCGGCGCAACTCGGTCACGTCATGCAGCACCAGGATCGCGCCGGAGGCTCCCTCCCGGCCCTTGAGGGGGACCGCGTGAACTTGAACGGTCCGCTGCACCGGGGCGTAGACCTGAAACTCCTGCGCGGCGAACGCCCCCTTGCGAAGGGTTCGATCCAGCAGCTCGAATATCTCCTTGTTCCGGATGACCTCGAGAAACGGCCTGCCCTCCGCCCCGACCGAGGAGGCGTTGAAAAGCCGGCAGGCGCTGGCATTGATGAACGAGATCCGGCACTCTCCATCAACCGCCAACACACCCTCCACCATGCTATCAAGGATGGCCGCCTCCTTCGCCCGCGCCTCTTCCAGTTCGGCCAGACGATCCTCAAGCCGTTGAGCCATCAGATTGAGGGCGCGTCCCAACTGGCCGATCTCGTCGGAGGAGAGCGCGGAGATCTTCCGAGAGAAGTCGCCGTCGGCCATCCGGCGGGCGACGGCCGTCATCTCGGCGATGGGCCGGGTCACCTTCCGCGCGAAGAACCATCCCAGGACGGCGGCAGCGGCCAGGGCCATCAGACCCCCGATGACCAGCGTTCGCCGGCTGAAAGCCATGGCGCGGCTGAGATCGGAAACCGGCATCGCGATCCGGAGAATCCCCGCAATCCCCTCACCCCGTCCCAGCGGGATGGCGACATACAGCATCTCGACGCCCAGGGTGTCGCTTCGACGGAGTGCGCTCCCCACCCCCTGAGCGATGGCAGTCCGGAGCTCCGGGCGGTTTGAATGATTGTCGGTCCGGGTGATCTGATCAAACGTCAGCTCGGAATCAGCCAGGACCCGGCCATCAGGCCGGATGATCGTGACGCGGGCCCCGACCTGCTGGCCGAGCCTTCGCGCCAGAGCCTGAAGGCGCCCCGAATCGGGCGCCCCAAGCGCAGGCTCGACCTCGTTGCCCATGAGGCGAGCCTGGGCCTGCAGGTGTGCCTTCAGGCGCTCGACTGAGACGCTCTCCAAAGAGAAGAACACATAGAGTCCGGCCACGCTCACAATGGCGAGCACTAAGAGGAGATAGGTGCCGATCAGCTTGCGCTGGAATCTGGCCTCGAAGAATCGCATCATGACGCTGCGCCGGTCACGCGTCCTGGGCGAACCGGTACCCGACGTTCTTCACGGTGACGATCCGCTTGGCCTCAGCCCCCAGCTTCTCCCTGAGGCGCCTGACGTGCACATCGACGGTCCGGGATTCGATCTCGGAGGCACGCTCGTAGCCCCAGACACGATCCAGCAGGTACTCCCGGGTGAGGGCCCGCCCCTTCGCGAGGATCAGAGCCTTCAGCAGGTCGAACTCCTTGGACGTCAGCTCCACCGTCCGCCTCCGGATCGACACGGTGTAGCGACCGAGATCGATCTCCAGAGCGCCTGCCTTGACGACCTCGTCCGCCGGCGCTTCCTCACTCCTGCGGATCAGGGCCTTGACCCTCGCCACCAGTTCTCTCGGACCGAACGGTTTGGTGAGATAGTCGTCACCGCCCAGCTCCAGGCCCAGGACCTTGTCGGTTTCCTCCGCCTTGGCAGTCAACATCAGGATCGGAAGGCGGGAGGTCTCGGGTTCTTTTCGAAGCCGGCGACAGACATCCAGGCCGCTCATCTGGGGCAGCATCAGGTCGAGGATCAGTAGGTTGGGTCGCTCGCGCTTGACGAGATCCAGCGCCTGGAGACCATCATGCGCCTGAAGGACACGAATTCCCTCGCGCTCCAGGTGGTAGGCGACGAGCGCGGTAATGTCTTTCTCATCGTCCACCACAAGGACCTTCACGCCTCAACCTCCTCTTGATTGAACGGATCGACGTCGCCAGCAGACGCTCTGACTTGGGTTGATGATAGCCGCCCTCCACGCCAGCCGCAAGCGCATTTCCTCGGCCGGTCCGCGTCGCGGTTTCATCTTGACCTTTCGGCGAACGGGTGATATACACAACTCGATATGTTTATCAGAACATAACGGTGTGACATGACACGGCTTGAGGTGAAATCAAAGACCTGGATCGAGGCGAACGGCAAGTTCATCATCGGGGAGGGCGGGATCGGACTCCTGGAGGCGATCGAGAGGCTCGGGTCGATCCAGCTCGCGGCAAAGCACCTGGGGTGGTCGTATCGGCACACATGGGGCTATCTCAAGAACATGGAGCGAAACAGCGGCATGCAATTCATCGTCGCGCGCCACGGCGGGACGGCTCGTGGCGGGACAGAACTCACGCCCGAAGGGGTCAAGCTGCTACGCGAATACAGGCGATTCCAAAAAGAGCTGCGAACGACCGTAAAGAGGCGCTCCCGGCTGCTGTTCTCTTATTAGCCAGCCGCCTGCCGCACGGTAATCCGTGGAGCGTTCGCGACCGTAAACCGGAGGTAGGAGAGAGGCGGAGGTGATGATCGCAAAGGGGTGACCACGAGGCGATTGAGGCAACCATTCGCCTGGAATCTTCACCCCCGAGCCGGCCCAGGCACAATCCTGGGTTCGCTATCCGAGTCGAAGGACATCAGGAGAGCAACACGATGAGCCGGATATCTCTGACACCCATCGTCACGCGAACTTTCCTGACTATTGTTGCAGTCGGGCTCCTGCTGACAGCGTCGGTGTGCAGTGCAGGGGCCGCGAGCAAGGTTGTGATCCTCACCACAACCACGAGCACGCAGGATTCGGGCCTGCTGGACGTTTTGGTCCCAATGTTTGAGAAACAGACCGGCTATTCCGTAAAAACCGTCTCCGTCGGGACCGGTCAGGCGTTGGCCCTGGCTGGCCGAGGCGAGGCCGATGTCGTCCTGGTCCACGCCCCGGATACCGAGAAGAAGTACGTGGCCGAGGGGACCCTGGTTAACCGTCGCTTGGTGATGCATAACGACTTCATTATCGTCGGCCCGCAAACCGATCCAGCGAAGATCCGCGGCTTCACGAAGGCGATCGACGCCTTCCGAAGGATCGCCGGGGCGAAGGCAACGTTTGTCTCACGTGGCGACAACTCCGGGACGAACATCTTGGAAAGGAAGCTGTGGAAGCAAGCGGGGATTGAGCTGGAAGGAAGCTGGTATGTGCAATCGGGGCAGGGGATGGGGCAGACCCTTGGGATCGCATCGGAGAAGCACGCCTACACGCTGACCGACCGTGGGACCTACCTGGCCTTCAAAAAACGGGTCACACTCGAAATTCTGGTCGAGCGGGACAGGCCCCTGCTGAATATCTACTCGGTCATGGAGGTCAATCCATCCCGTTTCCCCAAGGTGAACGCCTCGGGCGGCAAGGCGTTCGCCGATTTCATGGTCTCGGCGGAGGCGCGGGCAGTCATTAAGTCGTTCGGAGTGGAGAAGTTCGGTGAGCCGCTCTTCTTCCCGGACGCGGGCAAGCGCGAGGAAGAGCTGGGAGGGTAGAACAACCAGCACGCCAGAGGAGATCAAGGGAGGAAGCCATGCGATACGCTGTGATCGCGCTAGGTCTTGCGCTCATCATGACAGGAACCGCCTCGCAGGTTCCTGCCGCCGACAGGCTTGATGAGCTCGAGCGGGCGCTGGAAGCTCAGAAGAAGACGATTGAGCTGCTCCAGCAGGAGATCAACGCCCTCAAACAGCAACGGGCACGCCAGCAGGCGTTGGAGCAGGAGGTGCAGGGCCTGAAGCGGGCGCAAGCGGAGAACCGGCAGCTCACGAAAGAGGTGGAACAGCTCAAGGCGACTGCAAAGCCGACGTTCGAGGCCGGCTTCGAGAAGTGGCAACCGTACATCCGATCGACCGATGGCAACTTCAGGCTGAGCCCGGTCGGGCGCGTCCAGGTCGATTTTCGCGCCTATGAGGAAGGCGCTCGTAACCTTGATGGCTCCGATCTCAGAAACAATTTCCTGGTCAGGCGGGGCCGGATCGGCCTGCTGGGAACATTTTACAAGTACATCGACCTCTTCGTCGAGGCCGACTTCGGCCAGGGAGCGGCGGTCCTCACGGACGGATACCTCGAGTTCCGGTACTGGCCGGAGCTCAGGTTGCGTGCGGGTCAGTTCAAGGTCCCGTTCAGCTACGAGGAGTTATTCTCGGACAACACCATCGACTTCGTCGAGCGGTCAGTTGCGGACAATTTGACCCCGTCGCGCGACCTGGGCGCGATGCTTCACGGGTCGCTGTTCGGAGGAGTCGTCTATTACGCGGGGGGGATTTTCAACGGCTCCGGCCAGAACACGGCCGACACCAACGACTCGAAGGACCTGGCCGGCCGCCTGGTGGTCCTCCCGCTGAAGTTGGCCGGCCTCTCTGAGCTGGGCACCCTGCACCTAGGCGCCGATGTGGCGTGGGGCGACGAGGACAGAGGCCAGAGCCTGAGGGGCCGAACCGATGGTCAGTTTGTGTACTTCAATCGAATCAATACGCGAGGAGACCGCGTGCGCTACAGCGGCGAGGTGGCTTACTACACCGGGCCGTTCACGCTGTACGGGGAGTATATCGAGAGCCAGGAGGAGCGGAAGGGGTTAGGGGCTGGGGGGCGGGATCTCCCGGACCTTTTTGGGCGAGGGTGGTACGTGACGACGACCTACCTGCTGACCGGCGAAACGAAGGTGCCGGGGCAGCCGGTCATCCCAGCCCGGTGGGCCGTGCCCGTGGGACCCGAGCGGGGTTGGGGCGCCTGGGAGCTGGCCGCGCGTTTCGCCCAGCTCGATTTCCGAGCACGAGATATCACAGGCAACCGGGTCAATGCGCTGACCCTCGGCGTCAACTGGTACTTGACGCCCAATGTAAAGTGGCTCTTCAACTTCGTCGAAAACTGGTTCTCCGATGAGAATCGAAGCCCGATCAAGGGCGAGGAGGCGTCCTGGGAGCTTCTCACGCGCCTGCAACTCTGGTTTTGAGACGGGGAGCGCTCCCGCCGCTTCTGTGCCCGGGGACCGCATTTTTTTCAGAAAAAACGCGTGTTCTGTGACTACAGTCACTGCAAAGTCCCCAGGACTGTGCTATAGAGCAATCCCACGGGGCACCTCGGCATATGGTCGGGATGAGTGGAGCCCCGATCATGGGGCCCGGTTCAAGGTTGGAGCGACCGTGAACGCGTGGATGGTCAGAGCGGCGCGGAAGGCGCGCCCATCGCTCCAGGGAGGGAGGACCGATGAGTAAGCGGTGGAGAGCATGGGACTGTTTCGCGGCGGGGGCGGCGCTCGCGTTGTTCCTTGCGACGGCCGGGCTGGTGGCCGCCAATACGGAGCTGACCCCGGCGGCCCGGCTGGTCGCGCCATTCTTCGATATCAGCGCCGGGCACGATACGTTCCTGATCCTGACGAACGTGAGTCGGAACGTCTTCCTGGATGGGACAACGTTCCCTTGTGGACCTAAAGGCGCTGGCACCTGCGGACCCTTCGCTGTCCATGTGGAGTTCTATGGCCAGAGCTGCAACCGGGTCGATCTAAACGTGTCTCTCAGCCCGGGCGACATCGATCTGCTCGACCTGCGACTAACACCGTTGGTCAAGGGGAGCAGCCTACCTGGTGGCGCCCTCGGCCCGGTGACCCCAACCGCGAGCCAGAGCGGCCTGGGCGGGCGCGGCTGGGTGGACATCGACGTCCGGTTCGGCCCTCCTGGAGGGCCCACTTTCGCCGCTTCCGGGGTTCAGGCAAATGTCCTGATGGGGACGGTCCTCATCACCGACTTTGCGAGCGACACGGCCATCGAGTACCCGATGGCCCCCGGCATCGGCATTTCCAATAACGGCCTGCTAGGCCGGATCGTCCGGCGCGACGCGGCCGGCCGGGCGACAGACTGGTCCGGCCGCTATGAGCCGTTCCCATGGCGGGTCTTCGTCCCGGCCTTTTTCGCCGAGGGGACCCAAACGGTGAAACGGGTCTTCACAACCTCCCACACCGCCTTCCTCGCCCTGGCGGCCCCGGCCGATGGCAACTGGGACGGGAGCGGCAACGGCGAGGCCCCAGGGCAGCGGGTGGGCGCGCCGGGCTCTCTCGGTGAGCCGCTGATCGTGGCCGACGCGACCGTTTTCGATGGGTGCGAGCTTCTCATCTCGGCCACTTTTACCAGCCACTACGTGAATAACTTCCTGTCGGCCATTTTTGGTCCCCTCTCGATGAATCGGAACAACTGGACTGCGGCCAATTGTGGCATCGTGTTCGGAGGCCGGGATGAGTTGTCCGGCCAGCCCGTCGGCTGGATCGATCTGACGAACACGCGGATTGCCTGCGATAACACCACCCCGGGCGGCGGCGCTTCCAACTGCCCGGCGTACGGCGGGTCCACAGCGACTGCCTTACACGCGCCCGGCGTCGGCACAGGGCAGCCCCGCGGCATGGTCGGGGTGCTGATCGAGAATACCAGGAGGAGTTTCGTACTCTCGCGATTCTCTCTCCCGCACAGCCCTACGGCGTCCGCCACTCGGTTGTGGGGTGACAGGACACCCTGGGAGTTTGGCCAGGGGGATGGACCGTTCCCCCATTTCGCGCTCTGCTCGCCGAATGTGAAAGACGGTTCGATGTGCAACTACTCCTTCGAGCGGCTGATCTCGAACCAGGATATCGCTCAACATTCGCCTCTGGGGCCTCTGGCCGACGCTGTTCCGAGCGCCGGCGAGTTCCCCTAAACCAGTTAATACTTGCTCATCTACCAGGGGCCGGGCACCGCTTCCCGGCCTCTGTGTGTTTGGCCTGCCGCCCCGAATGGCTCGACCAGTTCCTGCCATGTCGGATCTGTCCGCCGGTGCGGCTCGCCCCCAACTGTCTCGTGGAGACACGTTCAGTGAAGTGTCACTGGTTCGAAAGTCTCTCGTCACGCGTACTGTCACCCTGAGCAAAGCGAAGGGTCTGCGAGATTCTTCGCGTCGCTCAGAATGACAGAGAGAAGTAATGGACTTTCATGCCCATGGGCGCGCCGCAGGCGCATGGGGTATTGCGAGGGGCGAAGGGACCAAACAATCTCAAGGGCGAGATTGCCACCCCTTCGCTTCACTCAGGGCTTCGGCTTATTTGGTCGCTCGCAATACCCCATGTGCCTTCGGCGCGCCCATGGGCATGTACGTCCTTCACGCTCCTGTCATTGCGAGCACCCGGCGGGTGCGCGGCAATCCCACCGTACTTGGCCTGAAGAACTCTGGGATTGCTTCGGTCGCGTTTGCTCCCTCGCAATGACCCCGGACTTTAGGAGCAATGACAATGAAGCAACTTTTATGTCGTTTGCTATAGTCAGTCGAATTGCGTTAACGGAGTGACAGTCGAAGAAGAGCGGCGGGATCGATGCGGGCGCCGTTGAGGCGAATGCCGAAGTGCAGATGCGGCCCGGTGGCACGGCCGGTCGCCCCGACCTTTCCGATCTCCTGTCTCTTCTGCACCACGTCGCCCGTCTTCACGGTGAACTCCCGGAGGTGAAAGTAAATGCTGTACAGGCCAAGGCCGTGATCGAGCACAACTGAGTTGCCGCCAAAGAACTGCTCCTCCGCCAGGACCACGCGACCAGCATTTGAGGCCTGAACGGCCGCGCCTAGCGCGGCCTTGTAATCGGCGCCCGAATGTGGCGAGCGCGGCTGATTGTTGATGATCCGACGGAGGCCGAATCCCTCCGGCTTCGCACCGGATACCACAGGCGAGAGAAATGCCCCTTGCCAAAGCCGCTCTGGAGTGACCGCTTTCCAGAGACCATTCAGCCTGCTCGCCTCTTCAGAGACCCGCGTCGCAGCTTCCGGATCCAATTCGACCATATGCTGGGGCAGTGTCAGCCGTTGCACGATCGCGCGTCGCGGCCTGACCTGAATCGGCCACTTGCGCACATGAACTCGACCCTGTGGGTCTCTCCCCTCAAGGCGCAGCAGGCGTCGTCCAGTCGCCTCCAGATCGACCCCGACTAACGCTTGCAGCCGGCCACGCCCGACACCTGAAAAGATCAGCGGTTGGCCGTCAAGGCTCCCTCGCAGGTCCTCGATCCATGCCGCTGGTCGCAGGGTCAGGGCAAACACGCTACCCTGCGGGACTGTTCGCGGCGGTCGCCCTTGAAGCCCGAAGGGGTCACCTGCTTCCGGTGATCCTGGAATTGTCAGGAGGAGCGAAAGGAGGAGAACGATGCGGAGCGCCCGGAACGATCGGGGTGCCGGTCCGACCCTCATCCTTGCCGGGAGGCGCGATCGGTGAATGAGCGCGTTGTGCTGCACCGAAAGAGGCTTACCACGCCACTCAACTCACCCCGGTCCGGCGGCAATGAACGGGAACACGAGCTTTCCCTCGAGTGTTTTCATCTTCTTCGTCTCTGATGGAGTGTGGTGGTCGTAACCGAGGAGATGGAGGATCCCATGAATCAGGAGAGCAGCCAGCTCCGTCCGGAGGGAGCGGCCTGCCCTCTTGGCCTGCCGATCAGCCGTTTCGGCTGATATGACCACATCCCCCAAGAGACCTGGCGAGAGCGATTGAAACGGCCCTTCGCGCATGGGAAAGGAGAGGACGTCGGTGGGACCGGCAACCTCTCTGTACCGCTCGTTGAGCCGGGCCATCGTACGGTCGCCCACCAGCAGCAGCCCGCATTCCGCCCCCTCGACCCCCATCTCAGCGAGGGTGGTCTCCCCGACCCTTTTTAGGAACCTGGTGTCGAGCCTGATCTTCCTTTGCCGGTTTCTGACCTGGAGCGCCATTTCCCTCGCGCCTCGGGGCGCACCCTTCAAAGTCGAATCCCGGATAATCCACCCGGTGGTGGTAGATACCCAAGAGGACCCGGACAAAGCTCTCCTCGATCAAGCGAAGCTCCCGCAGGGTCAACTCGCATTCGTTCAACTGGCCATCGGCGAAAACGGAGTTCACGATACTGTCAACCAGCCCCTGGAACCGCCCTTGTGTCCGTTCCGTCAAGGTGCGCGATGCGGCCTCGACGCCGTCGGCCAGCATCAGGATGGCCGCCTCTTTCGTCTGGGGCTTGGGGCCGGGATACCGGAACTCCCCTTCTTGAACCTCACCCAGATCCGGATCTTGGGATTTCTTGGCCTTATCGTAGAAGAAGGTGACCAGCCGCGTGCCATGATGCTGGGGGATCATCTCCACCACCGCCGGCGGCAGGCCATAGGCCCGGCCCAGCTCGACACCGGCTTTCACGTGGGAAACGATGACCAGACTGCTGAGACTCGGCCTGAGCTTGCCGTGCAAATCCCTTGAATCGGCCTGGTTCTCGACGAAGTAGGACGGCTTCGTCATCTTGCCGATGTCATGGTAATACGCGCCAACGCGGCACAAGAGCGTATTGGCCCCGATCACCTCGCCGGCCGCCTCAGCCAGGGTGCCGACCAGCATGCTATGGTGGTAGGTGCCGGGGGCCTTGAGGATCATTTGCTTGAGGAGGGGATGATTCATATTGCACAGCTCGATCAAGCGGAAATCGGTGGCCACCTGAAACAGGTACTCGAAGAGCGGCAGCACACCGAGTGCAAGAATCGCGACGGACAGCCCGTTGATCAGGCCACACAGCAGGTCGAAGCCGAGCGACCCTGTGGCCCCGGAGAGGAGAGACCAGGATAGGATCGAGTAGAGGTTGGCTAGCCCGACGAGCGCCCCCGCCTTGAGCAAGGTCGCCCGACTTTTCTGGCCGACAAGAGCAAAAATCGCTGTGAAGCTGCCCACGAAACTATATAAGAAGAAGCGGAGCTCGGCAGACGCCAACAGGGACGTCAGGATGCTGATGGCGAGGGCGCCCGCGAAGGCAAGGCGACTGTTGAAAAGGACCGCCAGGAGCAGGCCTCCCAGCGCCACAGGGACCGAGTACTCGAGCGCGCTCACAGGAACATTGGGAAGCGCCTGATGGACCGATTGACTCAAGAAAAGGAAAAACCGCGTGACGGCCACCGACAGAACGATCACCGAGGCCAGCAGGAACAGGCTCTTTGGCCGCCGCACGGCCACCGGCTGGAGCATCACGATGTATAGGTAGAGGCTGCCGAGCAGGAAGCTGACCAGCAGACAGATCCCCAGCAGTGGAATGGCCCCCGCTGGGAGCGTGGAGGAGGAGGCCAGGAGAAGGATGATGGCAAGGATGGCCGCGCCGGAGAGGGCATAGAGCGCAGCGGGATGTTGATCGAGGCGCCAGGTCGCCCGGTGCAACCAGGAGTAAAATGATCGTGAAGATGCGGCCAGTCGGGCGTTGGCCGACGGTTCCGCGGTGGTGAGGCTCGCGCTCACGGCCCTATTGGGGGCCATTGTACACTCCCCTATCGCCTCTCGGCGCCGGGGGCTGTAGGCTGGTACGACTCGTAGGCCCTCACGATCTGCTGCACCAACTCGTGTCGCACAACATCCTCCTCGCTGAGATAGACGAACTTGATCCCGTCAATCCGCTTCAGGATGCTTTGCACCTCGATCAACCCGGATTGCCTTCCGGTGGGCAGATCCACCTGGGTGATGTCCCCCGTAATGACGGTCTTGGAGCCGAAGCCGAGGCGGGTCAGGAACATCTTCATCTGTTCCGAGGTCGTGTTCTGGGCCTCATCCAGCACGATGAAGGAATCGTTCAGCGTCCGACCTCGCATGAAGGCGAGCGGGGCGACCTCGATGGTGCCCATCTCGATCAGGCGAGTCACTCGCTCCGTCTCGATCATGTCGTAGAGGGCATCATACAGCGGTCGAAGGTAGGGGTTGATCTTCTCGTAGAGGGTGCCCGGCAGGAAGCCTAGTTTCTCGCCCGCTTCCACGGCGGGCCGGGTCAGGATGATCCGGTTCACCTCTCGCTTCAGGAGGGCCGAGACCGCCATCGCCATAGCCAGATACGTCTTTCCTGTGCCGGCAGGGCCGATGCCGAAGACGATGTCATGATGGCGGATCGCTTCGATGTACCGGCGTTGGCCCGGGCCCTTTGGCCGGACCGGCCGCTTCTTCGACGAGACCTCGATCAGCTCGCCCTGGATCCGCTTGAACTCTTCTTCGTCTTTCTTAACAAAGAGGCGCAGGGCGAGCTTCACGTCGTGAGGCGTTACGCTCTCGCCGCGGGTGAGTACCGAGAGAAGCTCGGAGACCACCCGCTCTCCTACAGCGACATCCTCCGCCTGACCCTGGATACTCACGAGGCCGTCCCTGGCGACCAGCTTGACCTGCAACGCGTCTTCGATGAGCTTCCTGACCTCATCTTTTCGGCCAAATAGTTGTTGAATCTCCTCCCCTATGGGGAGGGACACCTTCTTCGGCGCTTGAACCTGTTCTTCGATCATCAACTCGCCATGCTAATACAAACGCACTAAGTAGAGTGTCATTGCGAGGGAACGAAGTGACCGAAGCAATCTGAAATGGCGGGATTGCTTCGCTTCGCTCGCAATGACCGTGTAACGACATTTAACGCGTTTGTAATAGTCGTTCTCACTGAATCGGCGCTGACGGCCTTCACCCTGTCCATGACCGGACACCCAGCATATCCCTGTCCACACCACCTGTCA
>JACPQX010000130.1 GCA_016190255.1 Candidatus Methylomirabilis oxygeniifera
CGCCATAGTGGTCAGCGGGGAAGGCGGCATTCAAGTCCTGTCCCATGTTGATGATCACGTTTGCCCCGCCGGGCGAGTAACCCAGGAAGGCGTAGTCCAGTCCTCGTTGCTTCGCGTACTCACTTGCCACCCCAGTGACCACCTTTTCGGCCATCCCGGTTCCTGTGACCCAGAGGGTCATGGTCACCACCCGCAGGTCCCGCCTGAAGGCATGGGTGAGCAGCGCGACGGCCATCGGATAGAGTTCCGGTTTCGAGGCTGGATCGAAGTCAAGCGAGAGGAGAAATACCGATCCGGCCGGGAGCGACTCGATGTGATCGTAGACCCGCTTCACTTCAGGCGAGACCCGGATCGGCAGGCCAATCGGGTACAGGAGCGGGATCAAGGTCGCCAGCGCGATCAGGACGAAGATGGCACGGCGGTCCAAGCGCAGCAGTTTGCTCGCCAGCCCCCTCACGCTCGACTCCCCGGAAAAGATTGCTCGATCTCCAAAGAGGGCGCAGCAAGCAGCGCCCCTACGTTGCCCATTACTCGCGCCCTCCCAGGTATGATCGCTCGATCCCGAAGATAATCTTGATGGAGGTGGCGATGCCGCCAAGGCTGATCCCGATGATGATCCCTCTCCGCGCGGCAAGGTTCAACACATTCAGAAGCCAGCCCGCCACTGGGCCCGAAGCAGGGACCAGGTACTCGCCAAGCGGCACCCGGCCGAACATCATGAGGATCGCCGCCACCAGCAGGACGGTGGCTTCCTTGCTCCTCGCCCTGAAGGCACGGAACGCGGCCGAGGCGACGAAGAACCCAAGCATGGAGAACATCGTCCCTTGCAGGGCCAGCAAAGCGTAGGTGTAGATCCAGCCGAGGCCCGTCCCGCTCTCCCGCCCGCCTGCCCAGAAGCCAACAGCCACTGTGACCAGCATCGAGAGATATACCACCAGGCTATAGCCCCAGCCGGCGACCCTCGTCCGGATCTTGGCATAGTGGACCTGGCAAAGGCTAGCGATCCCCAGGATCATGGCGAACCCAAGGATGATCCTGAGCCACACCGAGATCTCGGTGAGCGCCTGCTCCGAGACCGGATGCGGGATGTAGTACTGCATGGCGGACGCGACCCCAAGCATGAACGTCAGTAACAACGGGAACGTCCGCCGCAGGAACAGTGTCATCGCACCACCGTCAGTTCAGCTATGCTCAGGGCAGGTTCTCCGACAGGCTCAGGGCCATGACGAACAACCCGCACTTCGTCATTCTGAGCGAAGCGAAGAATCTCAGCGACGACTCCCGTAGACCCTTCGCTTCACTCAGGGTGACCCTTTCTGAACTCATTTGAAGTCGCGGAAGAGTTGCAGCACTGGCACGAACGCCTGGCTGCCGGACAATGCGCCGATCGTCGCCAGCAAGGTCCCGATCACCATGGAAATCAGGAGGAACGCCTTCCCCTGGTCTTGACCTCTCAAGGTCCCGACCAGCACCGGCTCTCGTGAAAGGTAGGCGCTGGCGGCGTACAACTCCTCGCCGATCAAGGTGTAGTCGCACGTTGTAATGAAGAAGGGCAGTTGCAGGTCGGCATCGGTCCCGGCGATCTGGATCGCCCCGGTTCCAGCCCCCGTCTCCGTCAGGAGCAGCGCCTCGGCATAGTAAAAGCCCATGAAGAAATTGGCAGCAGGCCGCTCACGGAGCATGATGCCATCGACGGCGGCGGTGTAGCTGAACTGGTCCGAGGTGATGAAGAAGTTTGAATCCTCTCGGTACGCGTCGGGCCGGCCGGCCTCGAGATACGATTCCTTGACGATTTCCTGGCAAACAGCCATGACGATCGGGTCGCGGTGAGGCACCTTCAGTTGCGTGTCGAAGGCCGCGGTCCGTTTGGCGACCTGGCCCAGTATCACCGTCGCGGCGATGGTTGACAGGCTCGACATATCGTCCGAGCCGGTCAGATAGAGGATCGGTCGCCCCATCTCCGTTGCCCGACCGATCGCCTCCTCGACCGCATCGAGGCCGGGGATGCGGCGCAGGAAGATGTTGGGGCGCCGCTTCGCCTGCGATATCGAGATCAGGACAAGGATCGAGAAGACGATCATCAGGAGAAAGTTATTCGCCTTGTTCCAGTTGAACAGATTCGGATCAGGGACCGCCGAGCGGACTGGCCCCTCAAAGCGCTGCGTCCCGTCGGTCAGCGCCACCTTGAAGAAGTACGGCCGCCCGTTCACGAGGCTGAGAGTTCGCGTCGATTTGACCTGATAGAAGTGGGCACTCCTTGTCAGCTCCCAATTCCACCATGGCCGATCAGCGTCGCGCTTGTAGTGACTATTGGAAGGGAACTCGGCAAGCTGCGTGTAGGGTCCACCCTCCTGCTCGGCAAAAAACACCTGATACCGAAGGGCCGGCCCATCGAAAGGGGGAGATCGCCAGGAGAGCCCGATGCTGCCGCCGCCATCGCCCGGCATGTCGAAGGCCTCGAACTGCTCAGGAGGTGAAAAGGCCAGGGTATAGGGTATAGGGTATAGGGCACACAGGAAGAGCGAGAGAACTAGCTTGACCGTGAACCGTGAACCATGAAACACGGATACAAAATTGTCATTGCGAGTGAAACGAAGCAATCTCACTTTGCCACAATGAGATTGCCACGCACCCTCCGGGTGCTCGCAATGACAATTACATTGATGGTGGTCGGCTTCTATTCCTGTTCTTGCGCGTGAAGCGTGCCCCGTGAACATCTTACTAAGACTCCAGAAGCTCGACATTGGCCCGCGGGACCAGGACCCGCCGGCCGCCCTCAAGCTCCGCCTCAAGGACGCGGACCTTACTCTCTGTGGGAAGAAGCTGGAGATCGGCGGGAAGAGCGGCCACGCTGCAGATCCGCCCAAAGTACGGCTCCCGAATGATCCGAATCTGATCGCCTACTTTCAGTCCCCCCCCGACCGCCTGGCCCTCGACTCCCGTCGCACCTCGCACCCCGCCTTCCGCACCCCCTCCCTCGCCCTCCCCCCTCCGAGGGGGAGGGAGGGGTGGGGGGGTGAGCGGAATAATCACCTCCGGCCTGATGACGCCGGCCCGGATCTGCGTAGCTCCCGAACACGATGCGCGCCTGCCAACCATGGAGGCCAGGAGGTCGAAGGTCCGCTTGGCCATCGTGATTCGGCCAAACCCCTCGGTGATGATCAGGGTCAAGCCGACTTGCTCCGTCCCGGTGATCGCCACACCAAGATCACGTCCAATCAGTGCCCTCAGGTCGAGGTCGCGTATTCCACCGATGACGATGGCACTGACGCCGACCTGCTGTGCCCTGGCAAGACCCTCCCGATCGATGAAGGAGCCGCCTATCAGGATCGTGTGGCGATGCGCGTCTGTGATCCGCTCCGCAACGAGCGCTTCCTCCGGGTTGGCGACACCCACCGCGATCGTTCCGGCCGCCTCGCCGCCGATCCCGAAGATCCCCTGCACCAGGCTGCACGTCGTCTCCACCGATGCCCCCTGTCCCGGGAACGTCTCGACCACGAGACCGTCCAGATAGGCCGACAGGGCCAAGGGCTTGGGCGGCTCCCGCAAGAAGACCTGGCCGGTCACCTCGGAGACACTCTCGACCGTTCCGGTGATGGGGGCCGGAACTCGGGTCTGGAACCATTTGATGAATGGCCGGTTTTCGGCAAGCGGCTCGCCCGCGCGGACTGCATCGCCCTCATGCTTCAGCATGTAGCGGCGAATCTCGTCCGGCACAATCCCCAGAAGGTTGACAACGTTGACCGTATGAACCTTGCCTGGCAGGTCGGCCTGCGCGATCACGGTAGCGGCCGTGACGGCCTGTCCCTGGTTGACGAGCACCTGACCAGGGATCGGCAGGATCCGCCTCTTGCGGACCACAGTCCGCGGCGCGACACGCAAGCCCGGCGCATACGAATGAGCCATAGAAAACTCCACAGTTCATGGTTCACAGTTCATGGTTCACAGTCAAGAAGTGCCAGGATCGATCTCAACGATTCACGATCCGCAAACTTTTATCTATGAACTACGAACTCTGACCTATGAACGCCTTTTTCATCCCGGATACAGATCGACCGCCTTCGCCCAGGCGCGTAGTTGCGCGGCCCGGCCTGACGGATCCTCGGGCAGCCTCAGCGGCCGCCCCCTGGCATCCAGTATCAGGCCAACCGCGCCGCCCGTCGCCTTGACTGCCACCGCCCTGCCGTCGCCAGCGCCGAGGTTAAAGCCCCTCGAGGGCTCAGCCTCCAGCTCGGCTTCGGCCCCTGGTGGGAGCTCGAGACGACGAAGCTCTCCGAAGCGGAGCGCCCCCTTCTCGTGCCGACCATCAGCGAACCGAATGGTATAGGTGAAACAGGGCTCGCCTGACTTCCCGCTTCCCTCGGCAGCAAGGCAGCTTCCGAGCGGGATCAAGCAATCCTTCAGGAAGACCTCGGTCGCCGCGCGCTCGTTGACCTTGGACAGCACGCCCAGATGCGGCATCATGAAGATACTGTCTACTGCCAGCCGTGTCAGACCTAGCGGCTGGTAGGCGTCGATCAGCATCAGCATCGCCTGGACCCGGCGCGGCGCGTGCGAGAGGATCCCGCCGCTGCCGATAATCAGATCGATTCGATACAGGTCGATCAGGCTCTTTCCACCCTCTCGCTGCTCGAAGGCATCGCTGATGGTCCGTTCTTGCTGAATGCCTTTCAGGCCGACCGCCAGCACCTTGTGTTGATCCAGGGCGAGCCGCAGCGCTTCCCGGGCCACGGCCTGCTCCAGGGCCAGGTCCTCCTGGGTTTGGGGGATGGTGGTCGGGCGGATCATTTTATTCTTGATCCGGTTTCGCACATCCTGCTCGTCCAGCAATACCGGCAGCCATCGCTGAATCTGTGTAAGGCCGGCCTCGGCCAAGACGTTGCTGACGCTGTAGCTCATCCCAAGATTGGCGCTGACCGTTCGCGTAAACTGGCCGTCCACCACCGAGAAGACGTCCGTCGTGGCCCCGCCGATATCAACGCCGAGCAAATTCAGCCCTTGTTGTCGCGCCGCCTTTTCCATGATCAGGCCGACAGCGGCCGGCGTCGGCATGATCGGCGCGCCGGTCCAGCCGATGAGCGTCCCGTAGCCTGGCGCCTGGGCCATGACATGCTCGAGAAAGAGGTCGTGGATCATCTGGCGAGCCGGCGAGAGGTTCTCCCGCTCGAGAACGGGGCGGATGTTGTCCGTGATGACGAGGGCGGTCCGATCACCCAGGATCTCCTGTATTTGGCCGCCCGCATCCCTGTTGCCCGCGAAGATAACCGGTAGCATGTAGCCTCCGCCGAGGCGGGGCTTCGGGTCGGCCGCCCGGATATACTCCGCCATCTCCACCACGTGCGAGATGGTCCCGCCGTCGGTCCCACCTGACAGCAGGATCATATCCGGACGCAGATGCCGGATCCGCTCGATCTTCTCATGCCCGGCGCGGCCATCGTTGCTGGCCAGAACATCCATGACGATGGCGCCGGCGCCAAGGGCGCACCGCTGGGCGCTTTCGGCGGTCATCGCCATCACGACCCCGGCCACCATCATCTGGAGGCCGCCCCCGGCACTGCTGGTAGAGACGTAGAGATCAGCCCCGCGCCTCCCTTCGGAGGGGGTCAGGATCTTTTCCCCCTCCAGGAGAGTCCGGCCCGACAGCTCCTCCACCTCCTGGATGGCGTTGAGGACGCCGCGCGTCACATCCTCTACGGGCGCCTCCACGGTAGTCGGCGCCTCCCCCCGGAAGGTCTGACGGTACTCGCCGCCGACCTTCTCGATCAGGATGGCCTTGGTAGTTGTACTGCCACAGTCGGTGGCTAATATGGTCGCCATCTCAGCACCTGTGGTGAGCTTCGTCGAACCAGTCATCGGCGGCGAGCGTCCTCCTCACGGATGAGACGGTCGGCGAAGAGCGCCGGGGTTTCCCGGCCTTCTAACAGACGGGCGAGACGCTCGATTTCATCAGGCGAGGCAACCACTCCCAAGATCGGTGAGAGTGCGTGGACGAGCTGACTTCCGAGGAAGCCGAGAGGGGCAAGTGATTGCACGAGAAAAATCGCCGGGGTGGCAAGCCCGCGGTCCGCCAGCAACCTGGCAAAGCGATCAAGGAGCGCGAGATCATCCGCCCTGGCCCCATCCATCTGTCCCTGGAGAGCAAATGCATGCGCAAGGCGTTGTCGCGTGCGGCTCCAGGCCTTCTGCAAGGACAGTTCGTAGTTCATAGTTGATACTTCATAAATAATTGCAGTTCATAGTTCATAGTTCACAGTTTTCCCAATTCAGCCCGCCCATCTCTATACTATGAACTCTGAACTATGAACCATGAACTTCGGGCTATGAACTCTGAACCATGAACCCTGAACGCTTGCTACTTGGTGGCGGGGGGCTGCGCCTGCCCGGCAGGCTGTGTCTGCGGGGCGGGCGGCGTGGAAGGCGCAGGATTGGGGACGGCCTGCTTGGCCCGTTCCTCTGTGATCACCGACGAACTGCCCCTCCGCCCGGAATAGATGGCCAACATGAGGGACGAGATCACAAACAACACGGCGACCGCTGATGTCAACTTGCTTAAGAAGGTGGCAGCACCGCGGCCACCGAAGACGGTCTGGCTCGAGCCCCCCCCAAAGGCGGCGCCCATGTCGGCGCCCTTGCCGCTCTGTAGGAGCACAACCGCGACAAGGACGACTGCGATGAGCAGATGGAGAACCGAAAGAGCGATAAACATGCGTACCTCCTAAAGGCTAAAGGCGTTCATGGTTAATAGTTCATAGACAACAGCAGTTCATAGTTCGTAGTTGATAGTTCATAGATAACAACCCGCGGTTCGTAGGTTCCCGACCTCTGTCCAGGTGGTTCTGGTCTATGAACTGTGAACTCTGAACTATGAACTCTTGGCGGCTTTCACGATCGATGCGAAGGCGTCGGCATCAAGGCTTGCACCACCAACTAGGGCGCCGTCGATTTCCGACTGCTGGAGCAGCTCCTTGGCGTTTTCTGGCTTGACGCTTCCCCCGTAAAGGATTCGAACCTCTTTCGCGACGTCGGCGCCAAATAGCCCGGCGATGGTCATCCGGATATGAGCGTGCATCTCGTCGGCCCGTGAGGGAGTGGCCGTCTGGCCTGTCCCGATGGCCCACACCGGCTCATAGGCCAGCGCGAGGAATTGCACGTCTCTTGAAGCCCACCCCGAGAGGGCGCCCTTCACTTGGGCCGCTACGACCTCGTTCGCGCGGCCCGCTTCTCGCTCGGAAAGGGTCTCACCGACGCAGACAATTGGAGTCAGACCACTGGCCAGCGCGGCCAAGCCCTTCTTGTTCACACGCTCATCAGTCTCGCCGAAGTGCTGGCGCCGCTCGGAGTGGCCGACAATGACGTAGCGGCACCCGAGATCACGCAGCATCTCCGCCGACACCTCGCCGGTGTACGCCCCTTCTTTCTCCCAATGCACGTCCTGCGCTCCCAGGCCCACCCTCGACCCTACGACCACCTTCCCAACAGCTTCAAGCGCGGTGAACGGGGGACAGATCACCACGTCGATCCCATCGGGCGCAGACAGCCTCTTGACCACCGCTTCCGCCAGCACGACGGCCTCGGATGGCGTCTTATACATCTTCCAGTTGCCTGCAATGAGCGTTCTCCGCATCTGGATTCCCAGGGTAGACGGGAAAGGGTATAGGGTATAGGGTATAGGGTTTAGAAGAACGCTTGACCAAGCCGATTGGCCTAACCTCTCTACCCTATCCCCTAAACCCTAGACCTTGCTCTTCTCGGAGAGCGCGGCGATGCCGGGCAACTCCTTCCCTTCCAAATACTCCAGGGATGCGCCGCCTCCGGTCGAGATGTGGGTCATTTTCTCTGCAACTCCGGCCTGAGCAACTGCGGCTGCGGTGTCTCCCCCGCCAATGATTGAATGGGCGCCTGAGGCCGCCACCGCCCTGGCAAGGGCGAACGTTCCCTTTTGGAAGGGAGCGAGCTCGAACACCCCCATCGGTCCGTTCCACAGGATTGTCTTGGCTCGCCCGATCTCCTCAACGAATCGGCCGATCGTCGCGGGACCGATGTCGAGACCCATCCACCCGCTCGGGATGCTTCCCTCAACCAGTCTGGTGGTCGCTCCTGCGTCAACCCGCTCGGCAACCACGTGGTCGGTGGGCAGACGGACGGCGACCTTCGAGCGCTTGGCCTGCTCCATCGCTTCTCGCGCCACCGACAACCGGTTGGCCTCCACGAGGGAGTTGCCCACCTCGTGGCCTTGGGCCTTCAGAAAGGTATAGGCCATTCCCCCGCCGATCAGGAAACTGTCCACCCGTGAGAATAGGTTGGTCAACACACCGATCTTATCCGAGACCTTCGCTCCGCCGAGGATGGCGACGAACGGGCGTTTCGGTGAGTCGAGCACGGCGCCCAAATGTTCCAGTTCCCTGCGCATCAGGAAGCCGCACGCCGCCTTCTTGATGAATCTCGCCACACCCACAGTGGAGGCGTGAGCCCTGTGCGCGGTGCCGAATGCATCGTTCACGTAGAGGTCACACAGGTCCGCCAGTGCCCGAGCGAACGCCTCGTCGTTCTTCTCCTCCTCCGGATGAAAGCGGCAGTTCTCCAGCATCAGAACCTGCCCTGCGCCCATCCTGTCGATCCGAGCCTTCACGCCCGGTCCTACGCAATCGTCAGCCATCTCCACCGGATGTCCGAGCAACCCCGAAAGCCGGACCGCCACAGGGGCGAGGCTGAGTTTCGGAGAGGGGCCGCCCTTGGGCCGCCCCAGATGAGAGATCAGAAGAACCCTCGCCCCGTGCTCAACCGCGTAGTGAATCGTGGGGAGGGCCGCGCGGACGCGGGTATCATCCGCGATCTTCCCGTGTTCGTCGAGCGGAACATTGAAATCGACCCGGATGAGAACCCGCTTCCCGTTGAGGTCTAGGTCATCGATACAGTATTTCATACTGTTCCAGGTTCAGCTTCGCGGTTCCATGTTCCATGTTCCGAGCTACGGGTTTCTAACGTGGAACCTGGCACTTGGAACCTGGAACTGAAGTTTATCGCTGTGCGATAAACTTCACGAGATCGCGGATCCGGCAAGAGTAGCCCCACTCGTTATCGTACCAGGACAGAATCTTGACCAGGGTGCCGTCCACGACTGATGTTGACAGGCCGTCAACAATCGAGGAGAGCGGGTTGCCGTTGAAGTCGATAGAGACCAGCGGCTCTTCGCAGAAGCCAAGGATTCCCTTCAATTCGCCGTCAGCCGCCTTCCGGAGGGCGGTATTCACCTCCTCAGCCGTGACAACTCGCTCAGTCTCTGCCACGAGATCAACCAGAGAGACGTTGGCCGTGGGGACACGAATGGCGATCCCGTGCATCTTCCCCTGCAGCGCCGGCAGCACCAGGCCGACCGCTTTGGCCGCGCCTGTGCTCGTAGGAATCTGGGACAGGGCGGCAGCCCTGGCTCGGCGGAGGTCCTTGTGCGGAAGATCAAGGATCTGCTGGTCATTGGTATAGGCATGGATGGTGGTCATAAGGCCGTGCCGAATGCCGAAGTTCTCCATCACAACCTTGGCGACGGGGGCTAGACAGTTCGTGGTGCAGGAGGCATTACTGATGATTGCATGCGTGGCCGGATCGTACATCTTGTCATTGACACCCAGCACGAGCGTGACGTCGGGATCCTTCGCCGGCGCCGAGATGATGACCTTCTTCGCGCCGGCGTCCAGGTGCTTGCCCGCGCCCGCCCGGTCCGTGAAGCGGCCGGTTGATTCCACGACCACCTCTACCCCCAGTTCCTTCCAGGGAAGCGCCGCTGGGTCTCTTTGCGCGAAGACCTTCACGTTGCGACCGTTGACCACAATGGCCTCATCCTTGACCTGCACCTGTGCGCTCAGCGTCCCGTGGATCGAATCGTATTTCAGCAAATGCGCGAGCGTCTTGGCGTCGGTGATATCGTTCACCGCGACGAAGTCCAGCTCGCGGTCCCCGAGCGCCGCCCGAAAGGCATTGCGACCGATTCGCCCGAATCCGTTTATCGCGACCTTGACGGCCATTCCCTTACCTCCTCATTGAACTGAATGATCGAACGATTGCTGCTCCGCGGGCGGACACCCCACCAGGGGCTAAAACAAAAATCCGCTCCCGAGGACGGAGCGAACCCTCGCTTCCTTATACGGCGTTTTCCGCAAAAAGTCAACTTAGAGGGCAAGAGCGTTCAGAGTTCACGGTTCATAGTTCATTGTTCGGAAATCCCAGGCTTGAATCTTTCAGACTATGAACTCCGAACTATCAACTATGAACTCTTCTTCTTCTGGCGGGCTCGGCAGGAATCGAGGAGATATTCGATGAGCGGTTGCACTGTGCTCGGAACGCATGACTCAGCGATCTCGACTGTCTTGACCCGGTCTCCCTCCTCCACCGTCACCTGGTACTGAAACCTATCGGCTCCCGACGTTGAAGATTTCAGCGAGGCGGGCTGATCGAAGAAGCAAGCGGCGGATATCAGGCGCCTGAGACGGGCCGCTTCCCGGGGGGAAAGCCCCTCGGTATCGAGCGTCGTCGTCAACCGCGTCCCTGCAACACCGCCGGTCCGACAGAACTCAACCTTCACGCTTTACTCCTCAAGGACAGGGTATAGGGTTCAGGGTAAAGGCTGTGAAGTGCTCCCGTACTCTATACGCTGCCTTTCTACCCTCAACCCTACACCCTATACCCTTTACCCTCTACCCTGAACTCTAAACCCTAATCCCCACAGCGACCCAGCCCTCCCGAACCGCCTTCTGCTCAAGGCTTCTAGCGCCATACAGCTCCCTCGCAACCGCCACGGTCCAACGGGCAGCATCCTTGAATGAGGAGGCTGGCCGGAGCTTGTCCCTCAACGTAGTATACCAAATCTGTCCGGCCTTCGCCCATGCGTTCCCACCCAGCCGCATTGCGGCTTCATAGAAGGCCCGATTGGGAATACCCGAATTGATGTGGACCCCTCCATTATCGTCGCGCGTCCTCACATAGTCTTTCATGTGCCCAGGCTGAGGATCTTTTCCGAGGATATCGTCGTCATAGGCGGTGCCGGGTTCTTTCATCGAACGGAGCGCTTTCCCTTTCACCCCGCGGGCGAGAAGTCCCTTCCCGATCAGCCAATCGGCCTCCTTCGCAGTCTGCCGACGCTTATATTGCTTGACCAGTGACCCAAAGACATCTGAGAAGGATTCGTTCAGGGCGCCTGACTGATCCTGGTACTCCAGGTCAGCTTCGTATTGTGTCACCCCATGAGTCAGTTCGTGACCGATCACGTCGATCGCAATGGTGAATCGATTGAACAGCTCGCCATCGCCATCCCCATAGACCATCTGCTGACCGTTCCAAAAGGCGTTATCATAATTGCGACCATAGTGGACGGTTGAGTCCAATCGCATTCCCCGCTCATCAATCGAGTTGCGGCCGAACACCGTGAAGTACAGATCGTACGTTGCCCCCGAGCCATCGTATGCCTCATTCACCGCCCGATCTTTGCTTCTCGGATCGCCCTCAGCACGCACTAACCCACCCGGCAGGCGCGAACCGTTCCTGGCATCATAGACCGTCCGACGCTTTGTTCCGGTCGCCGTTGTCCCCATCGCCGCGATCACGGAAAGCGCCTGACGCTGACCGCGCATCTGCTCGGATAACGTGAGCGTCTGCCACGCCCACGCCCGCTGCGAGCCGTTCCCACGGGTCGCAATCTCTTTCAGCATGTGGGGCGGTATGATGCAATGGATCGGGGAGAACCTCGAAGACCCCGCTGCGCCTTGCTCGCCTAAAATCGCCATTGCTTGAACCCCTCTTCGATTGAGCCGGTCTGAATAATGGCCTCTACTCTGACGTCCCATAGCCCCCTCCACGATAGATTACAGGTTGACAGGGCTCACCTTCGTCCGACCGTTCCGAATTGATCGCGTCGCCTGCCCGCTATGGCACGCGAACAACCATACGGGAAATGCCGCTGCCGATGCTAAAGCTCCGGGATGTTTCCCGACCGTCTCTCGCGCTCCGAGCAACCGCGGTGTATTCGCCCCGCTCGAGATCGTACGCGGAGAACCTGCCGGCCGTCGAACTGACGTGACCGACCTCGGTCGGGCCGCGGTACACACGGATCAGGGCATCGGCCGGACGCCCTGCCGAATCCATGACTGACCCCTGAATAACCAGGGTCCGCCCACTCCCCAGCCACGGCGAGGTGGGACGCGGAGGGTCTGGAACCGACACCCCAGGCCGTGGCTCGCTTGGCCCGGCGCGTGGCGGACCGGTCGCCAGCGTCAGCATCGGTCTGTCGTTACGGGAGCGGATCTCGATTGTGCGTGGGGGCGGCGCCAGATTGCGTCTTGGATCCAACGTCACAGTATATCGACCCGGCGCCACAGCGCACAGCGTGCCTCGAGACGCAGTCGTGGTCACCGAATGGGACACCCCATCCGCGCGCCTCAGTGTAACCTGCCCATCGACCGGACGCCCGACATTATCCTGCACCCGTACCCGCACGCAGGCCCCCCGGATTTCAGGCCCACTCTTGTGTTCCCCCAGTTCATCCAGGAAGCGATAGGCATCCGCTCCCTTTTGGATCAAATCCGTGTCGTCCCGGTCGTCCTTCCGGTCATGGAACAAGGCGCTACCGCTGGACGGCCAGCAGATCCCTAAGAGGATGACCAGAAGGGTGGACGCGACGGTAACCGAGGAGAAAGGGCCCTTTCTGTCACACCAGCTTGCCACGGCACCTCACCTCACTTCCAGAGCCTGAGACATCCCACGCTCGAAAGCCGTTAGCCGTACGACTTCGTGTGCCCGCCGCTTTCTTGACGATTCACACCTCCTGCAACGGGGGAGCGGGAAGGCCCGCCGCCCCCATGGGTTTTCATCCTCGGGTTACTTCACGCACTTCGCTTGCAGGACGATCTTCACCTGAAACGCGTTGTTGCCCTCATTGGACTCGGCCACGACGTTATCCTTGTCCAGCACCAAGCCGAG
>JACPQX010000131.1 GCA_016190255.1 Candidatus Methylomirabilis oxygeniifera
AGGGCGAACACGCGAAAGTCCCGCTGCAGAAGCCCGAGGACCAAGTGGCGACCAATGAACCCGGTGGCCCCGGTGACAAAGACGCCGTCCGCGGTCATCCGGCGATCCCATCCTTGCAGGGCGCGCCTCGCTGATCGTTCTCTTTTCGATACGATGGGGCGTACCGCTCGGTGTCGATGTGAAGTGTGTGCAGCGCGAGGAGCCAGACGATCCAGAGAAAGGTCTTGGTGATGCCGCCGTTCAAGAACCTCCGTCCCGACGTCCGGACAGGCCGCGGAATCAAGATGGTCCGCCCCATCCGCTTCATCTGCCTGGAGAACTCCAGGTCCTCCAGAATGGCCCTGTCCGGAAATCCGCCCATCTGAGTGAAGACGTCCTTCCGCACGAAGATTCCCTGGTCGCCGTAATAGTTCTTCGTCAAGCGGAAACGGATCCGGTCGATAGTAGAGACCACCCACAGGCCGAAGACCGGTTCGCTGAACTGATGATCGAACGCCCCGCCGACCGCGAGGGGGTCCGCGAGTGCCGCTCGAATCAGCGGGAGAAAGTCGGGGGGTGGGACGGAATCGGCGTGCAGGAAAAAGAGCACGTCACCTCGGGCCGCTCGTGCCCCGACATTCATCAGCGCCGCGCGGGTGGAGTCGTGGCCGTGGATCACCGTGGCCCAACGTCGGGCGAGGTCAGCAGTTCCGTCCACGCTTCCGCCCTCGGCGACAATGACCTCCGCGAGGGGCGGCGGGACATGCTCCCGCAGATAGGCCAGGGTGGCGCCCAGGTGAGCCGCTTCGTTTCTGGCGGGGATGACGATGCTGATCATTCAGATCACCCCGGGGCTCTCGCCCTCAGAATCGATACGCCGTATTCTCTTTTGAGAAGTCGAGCGGTGTCAACCCGGCGTTGAGCTTCACGTCCGAGTAGGAATACCGTTCAAAGAGGGCGTCGCGCTCGTCATAGAAGGCCGCCCCGATCGGAAGCATCAGCTCTGTATCGATGTAGCAGACCATTCGGGACGCGTAGTATGTTCGCCCCGCACGGGGGGCGAACTTCGCCTCCACAACCATGGCGGACCTCCCTCGAAATCCTTCTTCGGCCACCCGGATGATCTCCAATTCCCCATGCCCCAGGGCGGTCCTGACGTTGCGCTTCAGCCCGTCGATCAGGAAGCCAAGGCCAACCTCGGTGATAGGATGCCGGTTCTTGGTCAGGGCCAACGAGCCTTTGGGGTCCAACGACAAGGTCAGGATTCCGAGGAGACCGCCCCGGTGGACCAGGAGTTTGTTGCCATTACTCCCGTCCACGTAGAGAGCTTCGGTCCCCTTGGACGGATCCTCGATCCATTTCATGTAGACCTTGAGGGGTTTTTGAAACTTGAGAAGGATCGTCTCCTCCGGCAGCAGCTTCCCGTCCACTCGCTCCTGCTTGCGGAAGGTGGCCGTATAATCGTTGATCCGGGCGTAACTCGACTCGATTCGGGTTAACAGCGAAAGGAGCCGTTCCTGCTGGTCGGCCGCGGCGGTTTGAGGGATGACAAGCGCCGCACAGAGGACGGCGAGCAATACGCCGTAGAGGGGAGGTCGGCCTGATATCGCGTCGGTGGAACAGCGAGGGGTGGGCCGGGGGAGATCGTGGCGGCTCACGGGATCGGGCTTGGTGGTCACGGGAAGCAGTTCCAGGATGTTCAACTCAAGGTCGGGTGAATGGTGTGATGCCCTGAGGTGCCGTTCGTCCCGTCGAAGGTGCGTGCGCCGCTTGCTGGCGAACGCTATGCATTCATTCTCCGAGCAGTCGGACGATCGTCTGTTCGGTGAGATCGTAGGCCCCTTCGCCGACGTGAGCGTATCGAACCACTCCCTGCTTGTCGATCAGGAGCAGGGTCGGCCAGTAGCGTGTTTTATAACTATCCCATATAGTGAAGCCATTGTCGATGGCAATAGGGTACAGGATGCCGAAGCGTTTCACGGCATCCTTCACCTTGGCGAGATTCCGTTCCCAAAAGAACTCCGGAGAGTGAACGCCAACGACGACGAGCCCCTTGCTCATGTACTTCTCGTGCCATGCCTTGACCCAAGGCAACGTCCGCTCGCAATTGATTCATCCATAGGTCCAGAATTCCAGCAGGACGACCTTTCCCCGAAGCTCCCTGAGCTTCAGCGGGGCGGAGTTGATCCAGATCGTATCGGCCAGCTCCGGGGCCGGCCGGTCTTGGAGCGGACTGATGAAAGCATCCCCTGAAACCGTCCAGGTACCGATAACGATAACGGCAAGCCCTAGTATGGCCGCCGTCAACCTTCTTGATTGTGACAGGTCGCGTATGATCTCTTCCTCCCGACGGCCCCCCAAGTCCTTTCGGCGTGCCGACATGCCGGGCAGAGGGCCGGAGGGGGGGGTTCCGGCCCTCTGCAACGACAGCATGCCTTTGGGATCGCGTTACTTGCAGAGACCGGGGACGAAGCCGGTCGCCAGGAGGGCGTCAGGAACGCTTGCGCAGTAGTCGCTTGCCGCCTTGTCCGCAATCTTGGTCATGGCCCCGGCGCGCGCGGAGAGCCTCTGCAGTTCAGCCTGGATAGAGGCAATCTCCGTCCTAAGGGCCATCAGGTCAACCCCGGTCGCCCTCATCATCTCCATGTTGGTCTCCGACATTTCTGCCGTTGCCGGGGTAATGGAGAGCGTCGGGCCACCGATGGTCAGGACCAACGCAGCAATCAAACCGACGATCATCGCGGTGCGGGTCATGTGTTACCTCCTCTTGTGTTGTTAGTTGCTGGGGCTCAGAGAGTGCCGGAGTTCCTTCCCTGACTGATCTCTCACATACCTTTGACGCCGTCCGGGCAAAAAGGATTCACGAAACTCTAGGATGCTGGGTATCGGAACGGCCCTTGGGTCGCTTTTCGACGCACTGAGTCATTGCCCCCAGGGTGGATCTCACACCAACTCCCTCCTCCGGCGCAGGTCGTTCCCGGTTTATCCCCTCAAGAGAGAGAAAGCTAGAGGGGGACTTCCGGAACAATACCTCATCCGCCGTCGGCATCTCCATGGGAATGAAAGACCGTTACGTTCCACTTGTGTCCCCTCTCCGCCACTGGGGGAGGGACAGGGTGAGGTGGACGTTCTGGGCAATCACAATGTGACGCCGTCTGGCACGTGTGGTATAGTTGGGCCGCTTCAGGTTACTACTGGGCGGAGAAACAGCTTGATGCTGTGCCGCAGCTCAACAGCCTGATCCGGTGATAAAGCCGACGCCGGAAGGAGGGCGCCGCTTAACGGCACCGCGTAAGCTGGCCGAACACTTCGTTGCACTGAAGAAGGACGGACGGAAGTCGTTCCCAGCCGCAGAGTCAAAGGAGGGACACAATGAAATACCTGGTGTCTGGATCAGAAGGGCCAGGGTTCGCGACGCCGGAGGAAGCAGTCGACATCTTGGAAGAGGTCGTCCTTCCAACGTTCGACGCGCTGATGAAGCTTGAAGCGCGGAAAAAGATCGCCGCTGGGGGCCTTCCGGTTGGCGACCGCGCGTTTGTATTCATCGCGGAGGCGGCATCCAATGAAGAGCTTGATCGACTCCTGCGAAGCCTGCCGGCGTGGGGCGTCCTCGATTGGCATGTCACGCCGCTCCAGAGCTTCGCTGGGCGGGCGGCTCAAGAGCGCGATGTGGTGAAACGATCCAAGAAGAGACGGTAACAGACGGGTCGTTAGAAAGCACCCATGCCCGATATGTTAGTGCGACTCTATGCGCTGCCTGACCACCACAAGCCTCTCAAGGGCGGGTATGTGGTGCGACGTGCTGCGGCGTACGACAAGTCCGCTATCCTGCACTGGGTTGGCCAAAGCTTTTCGGCGCAATGGGCCAGCGAAGCCGATGTGACCTTCTCGCGGCAGCCCATTTCGTGCTTTATTGCCCTGCATCAGGAGATCTTAGTGGGATTCTCTTGCTACGAGGCGACCTGCCGTGGGTATTTCGGTCCCAGTGGCGTGTTGGAGGCGCATCGCGGTAGGGGCCTCGGAACGATCTTGTTGCTCGAGTGTTTGCGCTCGATGAACGAGATGGGCTATGCCTATGCCATCATCGGGGGCGTCGGTCCGAAGGAGTTCTACGCCAAGGCCGTCGGCGCGATTGAAATACCCGATTCCACCCCCGGCATCTACACCCCTCCGCTGGGAGCTTGACACCTCGCCACTCAGGAGGATAGGTTAGGGTCAGAGTGGGCTTATCGTCTGCAGGGCAGCTTGAGGCAACGCTTCTGAATGCCACGAATCAAGGGTGTTCTCGGGCCGTATCGGTTCTTCTTCACGAGCTTCGACTGCAATGAGCCTCCGCACGTTCATGTGGAGCGCGAGAATAGGACCTGCAAATTCTGGCTCGATCCGCTTGGGCTGGCCCGCAATCACGGTTTCAGCGCCCGAGAGTTAAATGTGATTCGCCGAACCGTCCAGACCTATCGCACAAGTATTATGGAGGCATGGCATGAGCACTGTGGCTAGCGTCGATCCTCGCATTCAAGACTTGCGCGTTACAGACGATCAAATCATCGCCCATCTGGCGGACGGCCGCGTTATCAGTGTCCCGCTCGCCTGGTCATGGCGCCTGTCCGAGGCAACCCCGGCGCAACGTGCAAATTTCCGGATCATCGGGAGTGGCCAAGGAGTACACTGGCCTGGAGTTGACGAAGATATCAGCGTCGAAGGGATGCTTCATGGGGTTCCGGCACGTCGCCCAAGGTCAAGTGCCCCAGCGGCCAAAGTCCGCACGGCGCCCGGTGAGACCCCGCCGAGCAAGCGAATGCGGCCGACGCGCAAGAAAGCGGTAAGCGGCTAAGGCTTGTTTGTTAGGCCGCACTCGCGGTCGGTCGAGCACAAGACATGCAGTGTCGAGGAGGCTTGTCATGTCTCTGAATAAAGATGGATCCATACAGCGCCAGCCGAATACCGGCCAGCTCGACTCGGCGTCCTGAGCCTGTGGATTGCCTGTGACAGTGACTCGTTGGCCTGAAATACTGCGGGCCGAGGTCGGGATAGACTGCGAGCTCTGCAGCGTTCGTCGGTCCGACGGAGCTAGAGACAAGGATACTAATACAAACGCATTAAATAGAGTGTCATTGCGAAGGAACGAAGTGACTGAAGCAATCCCGCAATAGCCCAGGTGAGAGCGGCGAGATTGCCACCCCTTCGCTTCACTCAGGGCTTCGGCTTATTTGGTCGCTCGCAATGACAATGTAACACCATTTAATGCGTTTGTATTAAATGGCGGAAATTGGGGAAGTGGTTTGGTTCCTGGGGTTAGACGGGCTTTACGAGATAGGCCGCAGGTACCGGAGCAGTAATCTTAATGGTTAGACAACTCAATGGTCTAGCCAAGGTGGATGTCTTGCTCACGCCAGCGCACGCCCGGTTTATTACCCGCGCGATCGGAACGACCCAGCGGCCGGTTGACTATGCCGTGGACACGTTCCGATATGTGTTTGCTCACTTGCTCGTGTGCACACTTCTTCCGGATCTGGTCGTTTTTCTCCATTGACATTGTGCTATTTGGCTGCTATTACGTTGCCGGTTGGAGGCATCGTGGTTCCTATTACCTATCGAGGATGCCGCAAGACTGGACGCCGTCACACGAAACGGTCTCTTCAATTGCACGCTGAACCCGCCAGGGTCCGGGAGGAGTCCTCATGGAATCTGAAGACACCTTCTACCTAGAGCAAACGTACGGGATCAACACACGCCCATCCCGTGAACTCTTGATCCAGTACGGGAAGGCCATCATGTTCATCGTTGGAGCTGATGGCACGATCAGCGATGCGGAGAGAACGTGCTGGATGGGCATCGCCAGGGCGATGGGCGTTCCCGATGACGTCCGCGAAGAGTGGCTCAAGTTCGATTGGCGCCACGGTCGATTGGAGGACTGCATCCCCGGGCTTTCCACTGACCCGCAGAACCCTGGAGAGGTGACGCTCGCGTTCCTGTACGACGCCATTCGTGTGTCACGAGCGGATGGAGTGTATGGGACAGCCGAGAAGGCAGCCGTCGCCAAGACCGCGAGGGCGTTGGGTATCCCCCAGTCCTCGGTCAACGCGCTCGAGAATCTCGTCGAGTTGGAGCAGTCTGTCCGAACACTGCGGCTGAGTCTCTTGCATCCAGCAGTCCCGCCACTGCGGGTTGGCGAACAGCGACCCAGGTATCGGTGATCTCTTGGTTCAGTGGGAGCGGGGCAACCGATGGCCTCGTTGCCCTTTAATATTTCAGGCGACCCGTTCGGTGAGGAGGCACTATGCTGAACTTCGCTGTCACCAACGTTCAGGAGGTTGAGCCCATCCTGTACGACTGGGGTGCGCTCAAGTGGCTGTGCAACAACGAGGCTACCCCGGGATGCGAGCAGAGCTTCGGACTCGTCCATATTCTTCCCGGCAGGACGAACCCTCTGCACTGGCACGCGGCGGCAGAGGAGCTCGTGCACATCCTGTCGGGCGAGTGCGATATCAAGTTCGATGACAAGTGGCATCGGCTCAAGCCGGGTCTCACACTGTACATCCCGCCGGGGGTGAAACACGAGCTCAAGAACAATGGGTGGGAGCCCGTCATTTACATCGCGTCCTTCTCGGCATCGATGCGGGGAACCATGTTCGAGGATCCAAACGCCGTGGGTGCTCGGCCCACGTCCGCATCATCGCAGTACTGAACTCGAAATCTGCCGTGTTCTCTTTCTCCGCGGCACGCCGCCGGTGGCGTAGGTTCGCCCAACAAGCCGAAGTCCGCACACCGCAAGTTATAGCTTCACCGCTAGACGAAATATGCGCGTGCCTCACGTAGTGCGGCATTTCATAAATACGCTTACGAATCCGGTCGGCCTGAGGAGGCCCGGAGGGCCGTCTCGAAGGCGGAGCGGTACTCGGTTCTCCTGGAGAATA
>JACPQX010000133.1 GCA_016190255.1 Candidatus Methylomirabilis oxygeniifera
ACCGGCACGAGCTTGTGGTGAGGAACAAGATAGAGGATCTTCGGAGGCTGGCAGAACGGGCAAAGCGGGAAACGATCACACTCCTCTTCACAGCGCGGGATGAGGAGCATAACAACGCCGCGGTCCTTAAGGAGCTGCTAGAGAAACTCACGCCGTGAACCCTTTCACAGCGAAACGTCTAATCACTCAGTTGGTCCAAGGATCGTGCCACTGGGCCACGGCATCAGAAAAGAGCCGGGCCAGAGGCTCGCCTACCGCTATAAGCCTCTGGCCCCGACCGTGGCTGGCGTCAAGCCGCCTTCTTGAGCTTGATCTCCTGGGCCTGGCCGTACTCTCCAGGCACGGCGAGAGGCTCTTCGAGCCAGTCGATCTGCCTGCCCTTCGCCTCCTCATCAGCGACGTAGCTGAAAAGGAGACCACCGATAGCGACCGCCAGGAGGACCGCCAGGCCGGCGGCAGCGATGGTCGGATTGAAAAACTGTGTCTCAAGAACCATGCCTTCCATGGTGTTCACCTCCTCTCGTTATCCACCCTGAATATAGGACGGAAGCCAGAAGGTGTCCGTGAAAGCTTTCACAACAAGGCCTATTGGCTAAGAGGCTCACGAGTTGTGAAACGAGAGGGCTCGGATTGGTATCTCGAAGTCTGCTCTCGCGTGAGACCCGCGTTTCGGGTCTCCTGTCCGCACTTTACGACCCGAGAGCAGGGAGGGCCAGGGTGAGAAGCGGAGTGCGAGTCTCCGCTTGGACGTATCACCTGGCGCGAGGAGGTAGCTTCATGCTGTGGCATTGCAGGCGGGAAATCTGTTCTACGATTAAAGGACCGGAACTAGGCGAGGGGTTGGTACTGGAGCTCGTAGAGGCGCGAATACAGCCCGCCTCGGGCCAGCAGCTCTTCATGGGTGCCCTCTTCGCGGATCCGCCCCTTGTGTAAGACGATGATCCTGTCCACGAACTGAATGGTCGAGAGGCGGTGGGCGATGATCAGCGCCGTGCGTCCGCGGAGTAGCTCTTGTAAGGCGTCCTGGATCAGCAGCTCTGTTGCCGTGTCCACGGAGCTGGTTGCCTCGTCCAGGATCAGGATCGGAGCATCGAAGGCCAGAGCCCTGGCGAAGGAGAGAAGCTGGCGCTCCCCCTGAGAGTGGGTCGAGCCGCGCTCCTGGACGACGGCCTGAAATCCACCGGGCAACCGGTCGATAAAGCCCTGCGCGTGAACCCTGCGGGCCGCCTCGGTCACCCGCTCCTGCGAGATCGCAGGGTCGCCCAGACTGATGTTCTTGGCGATATCGCCGGAGAAGAGAAAGACATCCTGCAGTACCAGCCCGAGGTGGCGCCGCAAGCTCCGCTTGTCCCACTCCCGCACATCGATTCCATCGATGCAGATGCTGCCCCGTTCGACGTCGTAGAATCGGCAGAGAGCCGATATGATGGAGGTTTTCCCGGCGCCGGTGGCGCCCACCAGGGCGACCTTTTCGCCCGGCGCCACTCTGAAGGAGATCCCCTTGAGGACCGGCTCGCCCGGGTGGTAGGAGAGCCAGACGTTCTTGAATTCGATCTCGCCCCTCACGTGTGACGGTTGTATCGGCAGGGCGGGGTCGCTGAGCGACTCCTGCACATCAAGGAGTTTGAACACCCGCTCGCTGGAAGCCATCGCAGCCTGCAAGATGTTGTATTTCTCAGCCAGGTCACGGATCGGCGTGAAGAGACGATGGATATACTGGATAAAGGCGATCACGACACCCGGAAGGACCCGTTCGTCGAGGATCAGGGAGCCTCCGTACCACAGCACGAGGCCAACGGTGATGGCGCTGAAGAGCTCGATCGATGGAAAGAAGACAGCGTTGTAATGGACGCTCTTCAGCAACGCGTCCCGATGGCGGGTGTTGATCTCTTTGAATTTGCGGAAGTGGCGGGCCTCCTGGCCGAAGGCCTGGACGGTGGCCATGCCTGAGATATTCTCTTGTAGGTACGCATTCATCCTGGCCAGGATCCTTCGGCTCTCGCGGTAGTTGTCCCGCGCCCGCTTGCGATAGGCGGCCGTCGCGCGGAGCATGAAGGGAAACGTGACGAACGAAATCAGCGCCAGGCGCCAGTCCAGCGCGAACATGGCCGCCGCGACCCCGACCAGTGTCAGCAGGTCGCCCAGCAGCGCGACCACCCCCGATCCGAACAGCTCGCTCAGGGTCTCCACGTCGTTGATGACCCTGGTCATCAGTCGGCCGACCGGATTTCTGTCGAAGAAGGCCAGATCCTGCCGCTGCAAGTGATTGAAGAGCTGCGTCCTCAGGTCATGCATGGCCCACTGTCCGGTGTGTTGCATCGCGTAGCTCTGGGCATACTGGAAGAGGAAGCCCAATAACACCGTCGCGAGGTAGGCCAAGACCGCCAGGTTGAGGCCACGCAGGTCGCGGGCCGCGATATACGTATCGATGGCGATCTTGGTGATGTACGGCCCGAGGAGCTGCATCCCGGTCGTCAGGAACAAGAGCAGGATGGAAGTCACCACCCAGAACCGGTAGGGTCGGAGGTACGTCAGAAGCCGGCGCATGAGGCGGGCGTCGTACGCCTTCCCCAGAACCTCCTCGTCTTGATGGTCCTGCTGGTCCTTCATGGCGTGGCGCCCCCATTGTCGCCCAGCGCCTCCAGCTCCCGGGTCAGAAGTTGCCGGCGATAGAGGCGGTAGTAGAGGCCCCTCCGGGCCAACAGCTCTTCATGGCTGCCGCGTTCGACGATTCGACCATCCTGAAGATAGACGATTTGATCAGCCTCCTTGACCGTTGAAATCCGATGGGAGATCAGGATCGCGGTTCGTCCGCGCATGAGGCCTTTTAACTGCTCGAGGATCCGCTCCTCGGTCTCGGTGTCAACGCTTGAGAAGGCGTCGTCGAGGATCAGGATGGGCGGGTTCTTGATGATCGCCCTGGCCACCGCCGTTCGCTGTTTCTGGCCGCCGGATAGTCGGACTCCCCGCTCCCCCAGCAGGGTGTCGAACCGGTGCGAGAACTCCCGGATGCTCGGAAGGAGCTGGGCGAGGTCGGCCGCCATCTCCAGTTCCTCAGGCGTCGAGTTGCTGCTGCCGAATAGGATATTCTCCCGGATCGTGTCGGAAAATAGGAAGATATCCTGAGACACGAAGCCGATCGCACGCTTTAATGTGAGCAGCGGAAATTGTTGAAGCGCGATTCCGTCGATGAAGATGCTCCCCGGTGGCGCCTCGAACAGGCGCGGCAGGAGATTCACCAGCGTGCTCTTCCCGGCGCCGGTTTCGCCCACTACTCCGCACCAGGTGCCGGCCGGTATCTTGAGGTCGATCTCACGAAGGACCAACGGCGCCTCGGGCGCATATCGAAATGAAAGGTCACGGAACTCAATCTCGCCGTGAACCCTGGAGAGCTGTGCTGTCCCGGGCTCCAGGTATCCGGCGGCGACCGGCGAATCCAGAATATCCAGAAGGCGGGCGAGGGCGGCCGAGCCTCGGTGGTAGAGATTGACGACGTACCCCACCGCCATGACGGGCCAGCTCAGCATGGCCAGGTAGCCATAGAACGCGACCAGTTCCCCGAGGGTCATCGTACCCAGGGCGACCTTTCGCCCGCCGAGCCACAGGACGACCGTAGCGGCCAGGCCGGACAGGACACTCATGAGCGGCCAGACGTATCCCCAGAGCTTGACCAGGTCGAGGTTTTTGGCCAGGTACTCCTTGCTCAGCCCCTCAAAGCGCCCCTGTTGATTCTCCTCCTGAACGTACGCCTGCACGACCCGGATGCCTGCCAGGTTCTCTTGGACGAAGGTGCTGACGGTGCTCAGATGTTGCTGGACATCCCTATAGCGGTCGAAGATCCGGTTGCCGAACGCGAGCACCAGGGCTGTGATGCCTGGCAACGGGAGCAGGCTCCACAGCGTCAGCCACGGATCGATAACCACCATCAGGATCAGGCTGGTGGAGATCACGATGACGGCATCGATTGCCGCCATGGCACCCACACCCAACATCTCGCGGAAAGAGACCATGTCGTTGGTCAGCCGCGACATCAGGTCTCCTGTCTTGGTGTGCTGAAAGTATGTCAGGGGCAGGCGCTGGAGGTGGGCGAAGATGGCATTCCTGAAGTCCCATTCGATGTTTCGGGAGAAACCGAAGATGTGGGTCCGCCAGAAATAACGAAAGATCCCCTGGAGGCAAGCGGCCGCGACGATCATCGCCGGGTACCTCCACAGGGCAATATCGCGCCTTTCATCGGCAAGGAATGTGTCTAACGCGTCCTTGGTCAACCACGGGATGGCCAAGCCGCATACGTCGGTGACGACCAACGCAACAAGCCCGATGAATAGGAGCCGACGGTGCCGATGTAGGTAGGATCGAATCCTGGCGAACTTTTCGAGAATCTCAGGCCTCCGGTGTTCGGACCACTGCCGGTCCGGTTGACCAAACAATTCTACGTCATGAAAGGTCTATTGCAAGCGAATTATAGGCCATACTGGCTCGAATAGGGCCCGATAATAATGAATTGAATGTCATTGCGAGCGTAGCGAAGCAACCTCGCAGTGGCAAGGGCGAGATTGCCACCCCTTCGCTTCCCTCAGGGCTTCGGCTTATCTGGTCGCTCGCAATGACAATGTAACAAAATTTAATGTGTTTGTATTAGTGCCAGACGCCGGGGATGGGGGTGTGACAGGTCGGGCAGGCGCCGTCTTTGAGAACGTTCTTCAGGATGGTGTAGCCATACCGCTCGATGAGGAGAGTCCGGCAGGAGGGGCAGTAGGTGTTCTCGAGCGTGCCGACCCGGCCGGGCAGGTTGCCGGCATAGACGTAACGGAGGCCGGCCCGCTTCCCGATCTGGGCAGCCCGGAGCAAACTGCTGGCCGCCGTGTTGGCGCGGTCTCGCATCCTGTAATCCTGGTGAAACGCCGTGACGTGCCAGGGCAGATCGACGGAAACCGAGGCCAGGAATTCGGCGATCTGAGTCAGCTCTGCCTCCGAGTCGTTGAAACCCGGTACCACCAGTGTGACGATCTCGACCCAGAACTGCTTCTCGACCAGCAACTTGATCGTGTCCAGGACATTGTGCAGCACCCCGCCCAGCCTCCGATAGTTCAGATCGTTGAACCCTTTCAGATCAACCTTGTAGAGGTCCACCCACGGTCTCAAATACTCGATCACTTGCGGCGTGCCGTTGCCGTTGCTGATGTAGGCGGTTTTCAGACCCTGCTGTTTCCCGAGGCCAAAGACCTCGACCGCCCACTCGCTTGTGATCAACGGCTCATTGTACGTGCTGGCGATAATCGGTGCGCCGTAGTGCTCGGCCGCCCCGACCAGGTAGTCCGGCGACACCAACTCCGGCGGGCTCACCGCCTTGGGATCTCTCAGCACCTGCGAGGTGAGCCAATTCTGGCAGTAAGAACATTTATAATCGCATCCGAGCATGCCGAAGCTGAGAGCCAGTGATCCCGGGAGAGCATGGAA
>JACPQX010000137.1 GCA_016190255.1 Candidatus Methylomirabilis oxygeniifera
GAGCGACCAACGGGAGCGTGGCAATCTCGCCGCTTTTGGGATTGCTTCAGTCACTTCGTTCCTTCGCAATGACACCCTATTTAATGCGTTTGTATTAGTATAGCATCCTCGTCTGACCCTGATCTCCCTTAATGGGAGCAAGGTAGTGGGTCAGTTTGAACCTTGCGAGCCAATACGCGACAGGAGTTCAGATTCTTCGCTCCACTCAGAATGACACTTACGAGACCTGTCATCCTGAATCCTTCGACTGTCACTCTGAGCAAAGCGAAGAGTCTCAGGACAAGCTCCGTGAAGGATCTCAGGCATACTGACCCACTACCGGGAGCAAGGCCCGTACCAGCGCGCCGTGAGAACCGAGCCGACGACAGCGTTTGCCTAACTTACTATAGATAAAGGGAAATGCAAATGCCATCGAAGACCGACGGGCCTGAAGGCCGAGTTGAGAGGGTGGGAGTTTCTCCTAGGGGGTCGGAGTTTCTCCTCAAGCTGCTGGATGAAGACCTTATCCGCTTCGGTGAAGCCCGCGCCCCGAAGCACCGCAACGTCAATCGCCTCTTCAAAGCTGCGCTCGCTGATCCTGGGCATGATTTCCATCCAGCAGGTCAGCTCGGTTGCCAAGGGCCACCGGGCGGCCAGTTGGCGTCGAAGTCTTCCTGTCTTGCTACTGCCGCCGTAGGAGCCATCACGAATGACCGAATCATCACGACAGTCTTGTCAAGGGGCCTGCCACCTGGATCGACAGTCGCCTTACGCAGGAAAGCCTCCCACTGAATCAGCCTGGATCGATCCTGGAGAAACTCATCCGACAGCGCCGAAGGCACCTCGGTCGGGAGCGACGTCTGCCGTCGATCGAACGTAGCCTGTATAGCCCGGGACAGCCGGGCCCCCTCGAAGGGAAATGTGCGAGCCAGCAGATCGACGTCATAAAAGTCCTTCATGCGGCTGTTGACGATGCCCAGTACCACCATAGCCTGGAACTTCTCCGCGACAACCGCCTCTCTCGGGTACGCCCGGATTCGTGGTGCCGGCAGATCGAGGATTGTCGGGTATTCAACCTCATCGGCAGGAGGGATCACAACATCCCCAAATCCGACGTCGATCTGAAGGGGGATTCGAGCGTTCCCCAACAACGCAAGGAGCCGCACGCGCTGTCCCCGATATTCCTCAACCCCACGAATCTCCTCGATCCGCATGCTGGCGGGGTCCCATTCCAGCCCGTCGCGCTCTACCTGCATTTCGCAAACCGACGCAAACACCTTGCGCAGCTCCTCTGCCGAACCGTCGCCATAGCCGAGGAGGTCAAGGTCTCGTGTTGGCCGAAAAGGCTGCCCAAGCCACACGGCAAAGAGCATCGCTCCCTTCAGGACGAACCTCTGAGCATGCTCTGAACGACTCAGACGGAACAGGAAGCGCTCCACACCGTATTGCGTGAGGGTGAGCGTGAAGTCCTCTCCCCGCTCTTGGCTAAACGTGAGGAGCCGCTGACGGATAGAGGCGACGAGGTTGGCAGGCGGCCCCTGCCTCACTGCGTGGCCTCCAGGTAAGGACGCATTATCTTTGCGACGCGGCAGATCTTGGCATAGTGCCAGAGGTCGTCATTCGTGCACTTGCGCTGGCGACGGCAGTCTCGAAGGGCTTCAATCGCAACATCAACGCCGATTTTGTTCCGGTACTTGAAACAATCCGCAACGGTCTTCGCCGGATTGTACACCCTAACCTCCACACCCTCGATATTGTGCCGTTCTATACCCTGCGTCAGGGCAGCCCCCGAAGAACGCACGATGCGAAGGGGTGGATAGTCCACCACCGGTTTCCTCGCCTTCGGGTGGATGGACAGCCAAATATCTTTGGGGGATTGCGTTGTGAGGTCGTGAAAGGACAGGGCGGAGAGCAGACAGACCACGGCATGAGGAACGCGCTTGCAGGCTTCCACCAGCGTGTGTTTCTCCGTCACATCCGCGTTGGCAGCAAAGTAGGTCCCTCGGCCGGATCGCACGAGCAGACCGCGCTTGTGCAGCCGCCTGACATATTCTGGATGAATGCCTCGTGCGACGACATCGCGAAGCCGCAGCACCCCGGAGCGCTTGGCCATACCGAGAATCTTTTCGACTGGTGAGGACTTCCGAGCCATTTGTGTACTTTCATCGGTAGTTGCAAACGTTAACCGACACTTTTACACACACAGAGGCAAGAAGTCAACAGAAATAGCGAATAGCTGAGGGATCTGGCGTGTCGGTGGAGCAGGGTCTGCCCGGAAGGTTTTTTCCGGCTGTGCACTGTACCACCCGGAGTCCCTAACAGAGGCTGTTGAGTTCAGAGCGCAGGAGGGAATGCAATCATGAATGTACGCGCTGTTGTGTGCCTGGTGCTCTGCTGCCTCCTGGCGCAATCGGCCAACGCGCTTGGCAACGACCAGCCGATCGATCCTTACAAGGCTGTCGGAGCCGAAGATCAGCCCAAGCCACCGGCGGAGGAGAAAGATCAGGTCCCGCCTGCCAAGAAACCGTCCGAGATACCGCTGTACAAAGGGAAGCGGCCCGACATCGCTCCGACTAAGCCTGGAGGACCAGCAGAAAAACCAGAGACACCGGACAAGTCATCGGCGATAGCGGGCTTACGAGAACGACCGCAACCGCGCACTCAGTGCTGCGATGGGCCAACGCTGCGGCGAAACAGCACGAAGGTTCGTAGCACGGCCGCGAGGCCCAGAACGACTGGGATGATGATCAGCGCGCCAAGAACCGACATGACCGGCCACCAAGCCGCGTCAACAGTCGGCGACATGACCAAATACGTACGCGCGCTCCAACCTGCGGCAAGTGCAAGGGCGACGACAAGTGCCCCGACGTTAACGCGCAAGACCGTGCTGGATTGAGCACCCGACGGGGAAAGCCGGAAAAACGCCCAGACCACCACGCCAGCGATGGGCACCAAGACTAAAAGGGCAACAATCACTGCTGCGCTCCAATGACAAAGCCACGCTGCGGCGAATCGTCGCCTGGTGTCAGGCGGACTCCTTGATCGGCTGACGCCAATCGATGACAACCCTGCTGCGCTCGGATGGGTCGACCCGAACGCCGACCACCGTACCTAGGGCCAAGCGCTCGAGCACGTCCGGGGCGACGGTCTGTCTGATCTCCACGGGGTACGCGCTCCCTGAGAGCTCCACGCTGAGCCCGAATCGGACTACCGGGTAGTATCGGTTGTAGCGCCACGCGGTCGGCTGGAGCTTCGTGATGGTGGCATACCTTTGGAGGCCGTTCTCGAGCACCCCTTCGTCTCCCGTGATGGACATGAACAGACGGACGATCCACGGCACGCCCATGAGAGCGACGCCGACCGAAATCGCTGCGGCTGCGAGGAGCGCCGCCCGCGCCTCGGGCGCCGCCGCGCTGGCGGTTGCGAAGACGGCGCCGATGACCAGGAGCGACCCGCTCACCACCCTGCCCCAGAGTCTCATGGGTAGCCACGCCTCGCGGAGCGGCTGCAGGAGCACCTGTTATCGTTCGCGCCCAGAAGCCAGAGCACGACGGGGAACTCCACGACAAGCAGGAGACCTGGCGTGACGAAACCGACGCCAAACACAAGAACGAAATAGAGCGTACCAGCTTTCAGAACTTGCATAACAGCTTACCCGGTCTCAGTGCGCTGGGTGTCGTGCTCCCGGAGGCCTTCACCGCGCAGCCTAATCGGGATAGGGAGGGGCCTCACGGCCTCCCCCCTCCCACACCACCGTACATACGGATCACGTATACGGCGGTTCGGCAGATTAAATCAGGGTGGTATGCGCACCTCAACCGGAGCGTCTTCTCCCAGTGCACCAGCCGCGAGTTCATCCCCGATGCCGGACGCAAGCCCAACACCTCGCCGGATGCCATCTCACCGCTCTACGCCAGGCAACGACTCCTCTCTCTTAATCC
>JACPQX010000135.1 GCA_016190255.1 Candidatus Methylomirabilis oxygeniifera
GCTCGGAACGCCAAGAGCGACGTGAAAATGGCAGGGGCCCCACCAATGCCCCCAAAGAGGCTACCTGCCGCGTCGCTAGCGGCCAACACAACTCGCCGCCGGGACATGTTCCGAAATTGCTGCCGGCGCGGCTTCCGGCTTGTCACTACAACCGAAATCGGCTAAGATGGCTCGGCAAAAGAAGGAGCGCGATGTCGGTGAGGTCGAGCAGGCGAGGAAGGGACGATTCCTCCGAGTTGGAACAGCTCAGGCGACAGTGCGATGAGTTGCGCGTCTCTCTCGAGTCAATGCGGGTCTACTATGAGGACCTTCTGGGAAGCCTGCAGGATGCGATTGTTGTCGTCGATCCGGGCGGGCGAATCCGTTCGGTCAATCAAGCGGCCGAGGAACTGATCGGACTCTCGGCGCAGCCGCTGCATGACCGACCCTTCGAGCAGGCGTTTCCACACGATCGACCGCTTCAGGAGCTTGTGCGAAAGACCCTGGAAAGCGGTCGGACCCACACTGATTTCGATGCGCGGCTCACCGGATTAGACGGGTCCCAGGTCGTCGTGAGCGCTGTTGGCTCCCTGATTCGTGAGGCCGGGGGGGAGGCGAGGGGCGTTGTCGTGGCCCTGCGGGACCAGACGCGGATCAGGGATCTGGAGGAGCGCCTCGCGCGCTCCGACCGCCTGGCAGTGTTGGGAACGGTGGCCGCAGGGGTGGCCCACGAGATTCGAAATCCCCTGGCGGGGCTCAGGGGCGCGGCTCAGTTGCTGGAGGGCGAAAGCGGCTTCCCCCCCACCTTCAAAGAGTACACCTCGGTCATCATCAAAGAGGTTGATCGACTTGCGAGCATCGTTGAGACACTCCTCTCGTTCGCCAGCCCTCGCGCGCTGTCCTTCCGTCCGTGTAACCTCCATGAGATTCTCGACGGCCTTGTGTTTTTGGAGCAGGCTCCGCTGCGCGACCGCGGCGTGAGCGTCCAGCGGGTATACGATCCCCAGCTCCCGGAGATTCTCGCCGATTCGGCTGAAATCCACCAGGTCTTCCTTAACCTGATACGAAACGGCGTCGAGGCGATGCCGGGCGGGGGGGAGCTGACCCTTCGGACCAGGTATGAGCGATCCTCTCAGCGGTGCGGGGGCCTTTCGGTCGCGGTGGCGGAGATCGTCGATCAGGGAACCGGGTTCGATCCCGAGATTGAGCGCCACCTGTTCACGCCATTTTTCACGACGAAGGAGGGTGGGACCGGGCTAGGGCTGGCCATCTGTCTTCGGATCGTGGAAGACCATCGGGGCGCCATGGAGGCGACAAGCCAACCGGGGAAGGGCAGCAGTTTTCGTGTCTTGCTTCCCCTGGCCAAACAGCCGGGGCCGGCTGCGCAAGAAGGGCTGAGAACATCGTGAAGGGGCCGAAGAAGATCCTTGTTGTGGACGACGAGGAGAGCATCAGGTGGGCTCTCCGCAAAGGGCTGGAGCGTGAGGGCTACCGCGTCGTGTTGGCTTCCGATGGCGCGGAGGGCCTCGCGCGAGCGACCGAATCGGACATCGATCTCGTCCTTATGGATATTAAGATGCCGGGCTCTGATGGATTTGAGACACTCACTCGCATCAAGGAGAGCCGTCCGGACCTTCCAGTCATTATCATGACAGCGTTCGGCACGCTGCAGGCGGCGGTCCAGGCAATGAAGCGCGGGGCGTACGACTATATCACGAAGCCGTTCGACTTCGACGAGGTGTCGATTCTTGTCCGGCGGGCCTTCGAGGTCCGCGATCTCACCGAACAGGTAGCCCGAATGGAGGGGGGCGGAGGGCAGGCATTTGACTTCGAAGGTGTCGTGGGCCTCTGCCCGGCCATGCAGCAGATCTTCAAGCTGGTCGGAAAGGTCGCGGCGAGCGACCTGACTGTGCTGATCAGGGGGGAGAGCGGGACCGGCAAAGAGCTGCTGGCGAGAGCGACTCATTATAACAGCCGGCGCCTCGCACGCCCGTTCGTCGCCGTTAACTGCGCCGCCATCCCGCGGGACCTCCTGGAGAGCGAGCTGTTCGGCCACGAGAAGGGCGCATTTACCGGAGCGAGCGCGTTGCGACGCGGGAAGTTCGAGCTGGCAGAAGGCGGGACGCTCTTCCTTGATGAGATCGGGGACATGGACCTTGCGCTTCAAGCGAAAATCCTGCGCGTCCTCCAAGAGCGGCAGTTCGAGCGAGTGGGCAGCGAACGGCCGCTCTCGGCCGACGTCAGGGTCATCGCCGCCACAAACCAGGACCTCGAGACTGCGGTCGCGCAAAAGAGCTTCCGAGAGGACCTCTACTACCGACTGAATGTGGTGGCGATCAACCTCCCCCCGCTCAGGGAGCGAAGGGAGGATATCCCTCTTCTCGTGAATCACTTCCTCCACCTGTTTGCCCAAGAGCAGGGGGGAGACGTGAAGGCGGTCTCGCCGGAAGCGCTGGAGCTGATGCTCGCATATGACTGGCCCGGGAATGTCCGTGAGCTGGAGAATGCGGTCAAGCGGGCGTGTGTCCTTGCGGCAACTTCGCTGATCCTTCCCGAGCATCTGCCGGCGTCGCTCGCGCCGCCGGCGGATGCCGTGGCGAGACCCGGCTCGTCCTTTGAGGGGATGCTCTATCGGGGGATCGGAGTCGAGCTACAGCGCCTCAAGCAGGAAAGGGATGGGCAGATCTACCCCCACTTTCTCGTGGCTCTGGAGCGACCGCTGCTTCAGCATGTCCTTGAGCGGACCAGCGGGAATCAACTCCGAGCAGCCGAGCTGCTTGGGATCAATCGCAACACGCTGCGGAAGAAACTACGAGAACTTGGAATCAGACCCACTCAGCGAGAGGATGGGGAATCTGAGTCTTAAGTCGATTCGTAGATAATTGATAAGATACAGCATGTTCTATAAGACATTACTTTATGTATAATATCCCGTGCTACGCGGATCTTTCTCATACGTATGATGTTCCTGGGGCTTGGTCCTTCGTGGCGTCGAAGGCGGAACCGAGCCCTCAAAACCTGAACCTGGACACATGACCTTCACCTGTCTCAGGTATGCGGTCCGGGAGAGGGTTGCCACTCTCGCGATTCATCGCCCGAAGGTGAAGAACGCCATCGACCGCAAGACGATGGAAGAGATGGGGGTAGCGGCCGAGCTGGCGGGGCGAGACCGGGACCTGCGCGCGCTCATCCTCACGGGCTCCGGAGAGGCGTTTATCTCCGGAGGGGACCTTCGGTACTTCCAAAGCCTGTCAACCGATCGCCAGGTCCGGGAGATGCTCTCGATGATGGGCCGCGTCCTCATGCGGATCGAGCGCCTTCCGGTCCCTACGATCGCCGCTGTCAATGGCTACGCCATCGGCGGTGGAACCGAGGTGGCGCTCGCCTGCGATATCCGGGTTGCGGCGACAGGGGCCTCCTTCATGTTTCGGCAGGTAGACGTTGGACTCATCACTGCTTGGGGAGGTGGACAGCGGCTGCAGCGCCTCGTCGGCCCGGCAAGAGCTTCACGCTTGCTCCTGCTAGGCGAGACCGTATCGGCCCAAGAGGCGTTGGCGTTGGGACTCGTCGATCGCGTCGTCGCTCCCTCGAAGCTGATGAGTGTAACGCGGGACTTGGCCCGGCGGATCGCCGCCAAGCCCCCCCTGGCGATCCGGGCGATGAAGCGAGCCCTCGTCCAGGGCCGCAACGTGCCCTTTCAACGGGGGCTTGCGCTTGAAGAGAAACTTTTTCGAAGTCTTTGGAAGTCGAAGGACCATGAGGAGGCTGTCGCCGCTTTCCTTGAAAAGCGGCGGCCGCGGTTTACCGGCCGGTAGAGAGCCGAGGTCCGCCGGGCCGCCGCGAGAAGAGAGGAACGATGAGCAAGCGCCACCTGGCCGTTGAGCCCTGGAAGAAGGTATCGAGCAAGCCGATCTACCAGAACCGATGGCTCTCGCTTCGCGAGGACCTGGTCGAGCTTCCGGATGGCAAGACCACGATCTACGGCGTCGTGACCTGTGGCGATTGTGTCGGCATCCTTCCGTTCGTAGACCGGGACCGTGTCCTGCTGATTCAACAGTACCGATACGTGGCGGGGCGAACCACGTGGGAAATGCCGACCGGGGGCATGCATCCGGGGGAATCATTCAAGGAAGCCGCTCAACGGGAACTGGAGGAAGAGGCGGGTTACCGGGCAGGCCGGCTCACCAAGATCGTCTCGTACCATACCAGCAAGAGCGTTCTCGACGAGACCGCCCATCTCTACCTTGCCGAGGAGCTCCAGCCCGTTCACAACCAGCCCGCCGATGACACCGAGTTTATCAAGGCTCAGGTCTTTCCCTTCACCACGCTCATCCGAATGGCCATGGATGGGCAGATTCTGGACAGCATGACCATCATCGCTGCTCTGCACGTTGCCCGCCTTCGCGGCCTGTAATGCGGGCCCGATCGTCTTGGGGTCTCCCGAAGGTCCCGCTTGACAAGGGAAAGGTTGAGGGATAGCCTCTGCACGCTTTCTGATAGAGTCGGTTTCGCAGCTTGATTCTCGAGCGTGCGGTCGGATGCGATACCGCGGCATGGCGGGGTATCATTTCTCAATGGGAAGAGGGGTCCGTTGTGTTTCACACGCGGGACCCGGGGAGGAGCGATCGTGAGCGAGGTGCCGCTGCATATGGCCCTGGATAACATCGAGTTTGGAACCCTCGTCGTCGATGCCAACGGGATCGTGACCTTTTACAGCCGGAGCTATGAGCGGTTTCTGGGAATTCCCCGGGCTCAGGTCCTGGGTCGGCACGTGGCCGAGGTCATCGAGAACACCCGAATGCATATCGTATTGCAGACCGGCGAGGCGGAGATCGGTTGGAAGCACCAGATCAAGGGGCAGAACATGGTCGTCCAACGGGTGCCTATCCGGGACGGCGCGGGGAAGATCATCGGTGTGGTGGGACAGGTCATGTTCCGGGATGTCGCTGAGATCACCGAGCTGGCTCAGAAACTCAACCTCCTGGAGTCGAAGATCGAGCACTATGAGCGAGAGCTGGAGCACCTCCGCTCCTCCAGGTATACCTTTGACCACATCATCGGAGCGAGCCACGCGATCGAAGAGACCAAACGTCTTGCCTTGAAGGCCGCGGAGGGGAACAGCACGGTCCTGTTGCTGGGCGAGAGCGGCGTGGGGAAAGAGCTCTTTGCCCACGCGATCCACCACGCCAGTGCGCGGCGGTCGAAGGCTTTCGTGCGCGTCAATTGCTCCTCGATCCCGCGAGAGTTGATGGAATCGGAGCTTTTCGGGTACGAGCCCGGGGCGTTCACCGGCGCGGGCAGGAGGGGGAAGCCCGGGAAGTTTGAACTTGCCAACCAGGGGTCTATCTTCTTGGACGAGGTTGGGGACATGCCGCCGGAGATGCAGGCAAAACTTCTCCGCGTCCTCCAGGAGAAGGAGGTGGAAAGGGTAGGCGGCACCAAGACCATGGGGGTGGATTTCCGCCTCATCGCCGCCACCAACACCGATCCGGAGGCGCTGGTCAAGGCAGGGCGGTTGCGCCGCGATCTGTTCTACCGGCTGAACGTGGTTCCCATTCGGATCCCCCCGCTTCGAGAACGGCGCGAGGATATTCCAGCCATTTGCCGGCAACTCATGATCCGCCTTCGGGAGGAGCAGGGGGTACGGCTCCGGGACATCTCGGAGGAGGTCCTTGATTTGTTCCGGGGCTACGACTGGCCCGGAAACATTCGGGAATTGACGAATGTACTTGAACGCGCTTCATACGCTGCGGACGGCTCTCAGATCTGGATCGAGCACCTGCCGCTCTTCCTGCGTGAGGCTCGAGAGGAGCGCGCGGGAGATCGCCGTCGGTCGAATCTCCGGGAGGCTCTCAAGGAAGCAGAGCGGGATGCCGTCCTCCAGGCGCTGAACATGGCCAAAGGGAACAAGGCGAAGGCGGCGAAGCTTTTGGGAATTCATCGAACGGGCCTGTATCAGAAGCTCGCCAGGATTAAGATAGGCGGGCAGGTGTCTGCCAGGCATGATCTGACTATGTAGATGAGTGATAACATGTCTAATATCATAGAGTATCAATAGAAATCCTTTAATATCATTAATTTATAAGGTATTCATACGCTGCTGTTTAACTCCTTAGACATTTGCATGCGGATCTCTCACCCCGACCTAACCCTGGGCATTACGTATCCGTAGTTGGCCGGGCCTTCCGGAATCCTTGAGATAGCGTGACTTGGTTCAAGCCGGACCATCCCTCGGAGCACGAAGATCACATTGGCACGTGGTTCGCTAGATTCCTGAACCACGAAGGGCTTGTCCATCCGGGGAAGGCCGCCTCCTCCAGTAGTCTTGCCAGCCTCAGCGGAAGGGTACTTCAGGAGATCCTGGCGCTGGTCGGGAATCAAGCGGGCAAGTGCCCTCTTGCGGGCAGGTATGTGTCGTGGGGGCCTCGTCATTGTGGCCTGCCCTTGCATTCAAGCCATTTACCTGGTCTGTAGACCAAAGGAGGGACGTGATGAAGGGAAAGTGGTTGGTCGTTGGCATTCTGATCGCAATGCTGAGTCTGGCTGCTGCTGTTGGCGTCGCGCAGGCCCAGAGGCCGGTGAAGGTCGCCATGGTGAACACCTCTACCGGGGGCGCAGCGCTCTATGGTCTCGCCGGGATCGAAGGGGCCAAGATTGCGGTGGCCGAGCTGAACGCGGCCGGGGGCGTCCTGGGGCGCAAGGTGGAGCTGATCGTCCGGGACGACGGCGCCAAGCCTGATGTAGGATCTCGCGAGATCCGAGACGTGATCTTGCGTGAAGAGGTGGCGGCGGTCTTCGGGCCGGTCTCCAGCGGCGTGCTGCTGGCGATGTCGGAGGTTGCGAAGGAGAACAAGACGATCCTCATTGCCCACACCTCTAACACCGAGCGGGCCTTTGTGGAGCGTGGACATCGCTACATTTTCTCCGTGGTGCCGAACACCTTCATTGAGGGGAGCGCCATGGGGCAGTACATGGCGAAGAAGCCCTACAAGAAGTACATGATCATCGGACCGGGCTATGAGTTCGGGTACATACAAGGGGAGGCCTTCGAACGGCGGCTGAAAGAGAACAAGAAGGATGCCGAGATCATCGGCAAGCTGTGGCCGAAGCTCGGTGAAACCGACTTCACCTCTTACATCACCGCACTGATCGCGGCCAAGCCGGATGCGGTGTACAGCAACCTGTTCGGCTCGGACCTCATCGCGTTTACCAAGCAGGCCAAGGGCTATGACTTCTTCAAGAAGTTCCCCTTTGCGGCGCTCTATGATGTGGACACGCTGCAGGGCCTCGGCAAGGATGTGGTGGAAGGGGTGATCGGGTATGAGCGGGGACCGTTCCACGTCATTCGAAAGCTGGCACCCAGCAAACGCTTCGAGGACTTCATCAAGAAGTACCGGGCCGCCACCAACAAGTACCCATCCACCTGGGCCATCAACGCGTACGATGGGGTGATGACGTGGGCCAAGGCGGTGAAAAAGGCCAATACGATCGACACCGAGAAAGTGGTGGACGCCCTGGAAGGGATCGAGTTAGATTCGCTCCGAGGTCGGGGCCGCTTTATCCGGAAAGCAGACCATCAGGCCAACGTGGGTTCCTACATCGGGGTGGTGGCGTGGGACAAGAGCTTCCCTGACTTCGCCATCTGGAAGGACGCCACCTATACCCCGGGTGACAAGGTGTGGCGCCCGGAGGCCGAGATCCCCGCGATACGGGCCAAGGCCGCGAAATAGCAAGCCGATAGACTACCGGCGGCCGCCTGGCCGCCGGTAGCACCGAATGCCATATCGATGATCACCTGGGATATCGGGACGATTAGTCTCCTGGTCATGGCGGGGTTGACCCGCGCCTCGATCCTGTTCATCGTGGCGGCCGGCCTGACCCTGGTCTTCGGCGTGTTGCGGGTGATCAACATGGCCCATGGTTCGCTCTACATGATCGGGGCGTTTGTTGCGGCCTCGGTGATCCAGCAGGTGGGTGGGGCGGGGAGCTTCTGGCTGGCGCTGGTGGCGGCGCCCCTGGCGGTGGGGTTGATCGGGGCGATCGTTGAGTTCGGGGTCCTTCGCCGGATTTATCAGGCCGAGCACGTTGTCCAACTGTTGGCCACATACGCGCTGATCCTCATCTTCGACGACCTGGTGAAGATGACCTGGGGGGCGGA
>JACPQX010000136.1 GCA_016190255.1 Candidatus Methylomirabilis oxygeniifera
GATGCAGGAAGTGCGGGGTGCGGGGTGCGGGGTGCGGGGTGCGTCGCCCTCAGCGCCGGGAACGTGGCACGTCGCTCGTGGCCCCTCGAACACCGAACTTCGCACTTCGCATCTCACACGTTTGACAGCCGCGGCCACCCAGACATGATTGCGAACACCGGGATGGATCGAGCGGGCCGATCCGACCCTAAAACTCCATGATCTCCTTTTCCTTCTTGGCCAGCAGATCGTCGATCTCTTTGGTCAACCGATTCGTCAGGCCCTGGATCGTATCCTGGCCCTTCTTGACCTCGTCCTCCGAGGCTTCCTTCTCCCGTTCCTTTCGCTTGAGCGACTCGTTGGCGTCTCGGCGAGCGTTCCGGACCGCCACCCGACCCTCCTCGGCGATCTTCCGTACCACCTTGACCAGCTCCCTGCGCCGCTCTTCAGTCAAGGCGGGGATCGGAATGCGGATGAGTTTCCCGTCATTGGTTGGGGTGACGCCCAGACCAGACTTGAGGATCGCCTTCTCGACAGCGGGAAGCAGTGACGGATCCCAGGGTTGCAGCGTCATCAGTCGCGTCTCGGGGACCGCCAGGTTGGCGACCTGATTGACCGGAACTGGAGAGCCATAGGCTTCAACCATGAGGCCGTCGAGCAGCGCCAGGGAAGCCCGTCCCGTGCGGACGCCATTGAACCCCTTCACCGTCGCTTCGATGGCCTTCTTCATTTCCCTCTCAGCCCTAGCAGAGATCTCCTTCAGCATAGATCATTTACCGCGCACGATGGTGCCAACCTTTTCGCCGAACACCAACTGGCGCAGGATCCCCGGCTCGTGAAGGTTGAAGACCACGATCGGAAAGAGGTTATCCATACAGAGGGAGATGGCCGTCGAATCCATCACCTTCAACTGGCGGTTGAGCACCTCGATGTAAGAGAGCTCGTCAAATTTTTTTGCGCTGGGATCCAGGAGGGGGTCCGCCGTATAGACCCCGTCCACCTTGGTGGCTTTGAAGACCACCTCGGCGTTGACCTCCATCGCTCGCAACGCCGCGGCGGTGTCGGTACTGAAGTAGGGGTTGCCGGTCCCTCCGACGAAGATGACGACCCGTCCCTTCTCCAGGTGCCGGATGGCCCGGCGCCGGATGAACGGTTCGGCCACCTCCCTCATCTCGATGGCCGTCTGCACGCGCGTGTCGATTGCCAGCCGCTCCAACGCGTCCTGAAGCGCGAGACCATTCATGACGGTCGCCAGCATTCCGATATAGTCGGCAGAAGACCGGTCCATCCCCTCGGCGCTGGCGGGAATCCCCCGAAGGATGTTCCCGCCCCCTACCACGACCGCTATCTGCAAGCCCAGCCTGTGGACCTGCTCGATTTCGCCGGCAAGGAAGCTCAGCATCCGGGGGCTGATTCCGAACCCCTCGTCTCCAGCGAGGGCCTCACCGCTGACCTTGAGCATGATCCGTTTGTACTTCATGGTGGTCATGGCGTGGCCTCGCGCCAACCCAGGACAGAGATCAGATGTTATTCAGAGGGTGCAGGTCGCTCCACCCCTTCGCCCAACTGATACCGGCAGAATCGGCGAACCACGATATTCTCTCCGACCTTCGCGATCACCTCTTTGATCCGGTCCTCGACCTTCACCTCAGGATCCTTAATAAAAGGCTGCTCCAACAAGCATGCCTCGCTGAAAAACTTGTCCATCCGCCCCTGGACGATCCGTTCGATGACCGCTGCTGGCTTGCCGGACGATGTCGCCTGTACCCTGAGAATCGCTCGCTCTTTCTCGAGGACCGTCTCCGGCACCTCCTCTCGCCGAACATATGATGGGTTCGCCGCCGCCACCTGCATCGCAATATCCCTGGCAAGCGCCGAATACTCATCGGTCCTGGCAACAAAGTCGGTCTCGCAGTTGAGCTCCAAGAGCACCCCGATCTTCCCCATCCCGTGGATGTAGGAAACAACCAGACCTTCCGAGGCAATCCGCCCTATTTTCTTGGAGGCTGAGGCCAACCCTTTCTCACGGAGAAGGGTGACGGCTCTGTCAAGATCCCCATTGGCTTCTGCCAGCGCGGCCTTGCAGTCCATGAACCCTACTCCCGTTTGCTCACGCAACTCCCTTACTAACACCGCCGGAATAGTCGCTGCCATCTCTGTCCTTTCCCTTTGTCGCTTGTCAGGCCTGCTGAAGGGCCTCCAACTCTGATTCGACCAGGCCCTCCTCCTCTGGTGACGCCGCGAGATCGGCCGCGTCGGAGGCCGCGTCCTCGGCGGCTTTGGCACGCATGGCGCGCTCCTCCAGGATCGCGTCGGCCATCCGGGCTGCCATCAGTCGGATGGCCCGGATGGCATCATCGTTGCCGGGGATCGGGTAGTCGATCTCCTCGGGGTCGCAGTTGGTATCGACCACCGCAACCACCGGAATTCCAAGGCGCCTGGCCTCACGGACGGCAATCCGCTCTTTCTTGGTATCGATCACGAAGATCGCGCCGGGGAGTCGGTCCATCCCCTTGATCCCTTCAAGGGCATGCTCCAACTTCTGTCGCTCACGCCGCAACTTCATCGCCTCTTTTTTTGTGAGTCGCTCGAGCTCACCCTTCGCTTCAGTCTCTTCGATCTGGCGGAGCCGGTTCACGCTCTTCCTGATCGTCTGAAAGTTGGTCAGGGTCCCTCCCAACCAGCGATGGTTCACAAAGAACTGCTCGCAGCGCCTGGCCTCTTCCTCGATCACATCTGCAGCCTGTTTCTTCGTTCCGATGAACACAATCGGAAGCCCTTCGCTCGCCACACGCCTCACGAATTCAGCCGCTTCCTGGAATTTCTTCAGAGTCTTCTGGAGGTCGATGATGTAAATGCCGTTCCGTTCCCCGAAGAGGTACCTCTTCATCTTCGGGTTCCAGCGCTTCGTTTGATGTCCGAAGTGGACACCCGCTTCCAGCAACTCTTTGATGGTGACCGTTGTCACGCTCCTCCTCCGTTCGGCTGAGCTCGCGGCACAGCCTTGTAGGTTGTGTCCTCCGCCATCCTCAACTCCCTGTGAGATCCCCGCCCTAGAATCGGCGCCTGGACACCCTCCCAGGGATCAGATGACGTGTGAAATCGATCGAACCTCTCAATCTATACCACGTCTGCAGAAAGAAGAACAAGGAAAAACCAAAACGAAGGTCCTCGAATCTCGCCCCAACTGATCGAGATTGCTTCGGTCCCTTCGTGCCCTCGCAATGACACGTCGCGCGTTGCGTTAGCCAGCCAGATTGCTTCGGCCCCGAGGTGTCGGGGCCTCACAATGACACGTCGCGCGTTGCGCGACGTGTCAGCTTCGGTAGCCGGCGTTGATCCTCACATAGTCTCCACTCAGATCGGTAGTCAGAACGGCCGCCCGCGCCTCCCCTCCGTGCAAATCGATAGTCAGGATGAACTCAGGACGGCGCATCCGCCGCTCCGCGCGTCGCTCCTTGAGCCGACCCAAGCCGACGCCCTCCCGGACCACCGCAATCCTGTCTACCAAGATCTCAACCCGCAGGGGATCAAACCGGATCCCTGACGCGCCAAGGGCGGCCGTGATACGGCCCCAATTGCAGTCTTCGCCGTAGAAGGCCGTCTTCACGAGGGCAGAGTTGGCGACCGCCCGCGCCGCGATCTTGGCGTCGGCGGCGGTCCGCGATCCTTTGACCTCGACTCGGATCAGTTTGGTTGCCCCCTCCCCATCCTTCGCGATCATCCGCGCAAGCCGCGAGAGGAGCCGATGGAGCGCCTCTCCAAAGAGGCGAAGGCTGCCGTCTCCGGCTCTCAATCGCGGGGCATTGGAGGCCCCATTGGCAAACAGGAGGACGGTGTCGTTGGTGCTCATGCATCCGTCCACGGTGATGGCGTTAAAGGTGTCGGCGACCGCCTGCCGCAAAGCCCGGTTCAAGAGCGCGGCTGCTACCCCGGCGTCGGTCGCAACAAAACAGAGCATCGTCGCAAGGTTCGGGGCGATCATCCCAGAGCCTTTCGCCATCCCGCCGATCACGACCTTCCTCCCGCCCAGCTCAACGCTGACGGCTGCCTCCTTTGGAAAGGTATCGGTCGTCATGATGGCCCGGGCCGCTGCCTCGCCGCCCTTCGCGGAGAGCATGCGGACCGCCTCCGGGATCCCGGCGAGAATTCTGGAGATCGGGAGCCGCCTTCCGATCACGCCTGTGGACGCGACGAAGATTTCCCGTGGCGGACGCCCAAGGAGACGAGAAAGGCTGTCGCGCATGGCCAGCGCATCCCGCGCTCCCTCGCGCCCGGTGCAGGCGTTGGCATTTCCACTGTTGGCAACCAGGGCGGAGAATCTACCGTATCGGAGGTGGCGCTCACAGAGGAGGACCGGGGCGGCTTTAACCCGGTTGACTGTCGTCACCCCGGCCACAGTGGCCGGCCGATCGGACACGACGAGAGCGAGGTCCGATTTGGCCCTTTTGATTCCACAGAAGACCCCGGAAGCCCTGACGGCCTTTACGGCAGTGATGCCGCCCGGGATGTCGCGAATCGCTGGCTGTTTCACAGGCGCGGGAGAAAAGGCCACATCAGGGGAACAGCGCGGGGGCTTGAAGTCCCGTCCTTTCGTCGAGGCCGGACATCACGTTCATGGCCTGGATCGCTTGTCCTGAGGCTCCTTTCACCAGGTTATCGATCGCGACCACGACGATGCAGCGACGGGTCCTCTGATCGACGGCGACGCCGATGTCACAGAAGTTGGAACCACGGACCTGCTTGGTCTCCGGAAACCGACCCTCCCGAAGGATTCTGACGAAGGGTTCCTGCTCGTACTGCTCCCGGTAAAGGGCAAGCAGCTCTTCAACCGCTTTGGAGGCCACCAGCGTGGCGGTGATAGTGGTCAGGATCCCGCGGACCGCCGCCGCCAGATGAGGGGTAAATGTCACCAGCACCTCCCGACCGAGCCAACGGCTCAGCTCTTGCTCGATCTCGGGAGTGTGGCGATGAGAGGCCACACTGTAAGCCTTGAAGTTGCCCTCAAGCTCCGAAAAGTGAAGTGGCAGCTCGAGCTTTCTCCCCGCGCCGGAAGCCCCGGAAATGGCATCGATGACGACGGAGTCCGGGTCGATTACCTCCCGTTTCATCAATGGGAGCAGCCCCAGCAAAGCCGCCGTCGGGTAGCAGCCTGGCACCGCCGCCAGCCGCGCCGCGGCGAGCTGACGCCGGTAGATCTCGGGCAAGGCGTAGACCGCTTCCCGGAGCAGGTTGGGCGCCACATGCTCGACGCCATACCAGCGACGATAGGCGTCGGGGTCCCTCAGGCGAAAGTCGGCGCTCAGATCGATCACCTTTTTGCCTAAGGGGAGCAGCTCCACCGCCGCGGCCATGGCGGTCTTGTGCGGTAAGGCGAGGAAGACCAGATCGGCGGCCTTGGCGACCTCCGGCGGATCAAACTTTTCGCACGTCAGGTCGAGCAGGCCGGACATGCTCGGGAACACCTCTCCAATGGACAGATCGGTGTAGCTCTCCGAGGTGAGCGCGGTGATTTCCACGGCCGGGTGGCCGATGAGCAGACGGATCAACTCCGCACCGGTATAGCCGCTCGCCCCAACCACCGCCGCCCGGATCATTCGTTCTCTATTTGCCTGCTGTTTCATCACGCCTTCACACTCAATCGAACCCTCCTCGAATGGCCATGTGTGTGTGTCAGGCCTTGCACAAGCACACTGCATGCCGCGGAGTCGTCAGCGGAAATAAAAAAGGAAGGTCACTACGGACCCTCCCTCTCAGGACGCGAGAAGCCGGCTAACGCTTAGAGAACTGGAAGCGTGCTCGCGCCCCCTTCTGGCCATATTTCCTCCGCTCCTTCACCCGTGGATCCCGGGTCAGCAGCCCGGCCTTACGAAGCGTCGGCCGCAAAGAGGGTTCAGTGGCCAAGAGGGCCCGAGCGACGCCAAGCCGGACCGCGCCGGCCTGACCGGTCATTCCGCCTCCCACCACGTTCGCACGCAGGTCGAACTTTCCTTCCATTCCCGCTGTCTTCAGCGGCTGAGCGATCAGCGTCTGATGGGCAGCACGGCTGAAATACTCCGAAAGCGGCCGTTTGTTGACGACCATCTTGCCTTCTCCCGGCTTGAGCCAGACCCGGGCTACAGACGCCTTTCGCCGGCCGGTCCCGTACATCGCACCTTCTGTTGGCATGACAGGACGTTACGCCTCCTTCACCGTTTTCTTCACGAACGGCGCCGGCCGCTGCGACGCATGCGGATGAGTGGCCCCGGCGTACACCTTGAGTTTTCGGAACAACGCATCTCCCAATTTTGTCTTGGGCAACATTCCACGCACGGCATACTCTACGACTCGGGTCGGGTGTTTCTTGAGCATCTGCTCGGCCGTCGTCGTCTTCAGGCCTCCCGGGTAGCCTGAGTGACGATGGTAAAGCTTGTCCTTCAGCTTCTTTCCCGTCAGCGTGACCTTTTCGGCATTGATCACGACCACGAAATCTCCTGTATCAAGATGAGGGCTGAAGATCGGCTTGTGCTTGCCTCGGAGGAGGACAGTCACCTCGGTGGCCAGTCTCCCAAGCACGCGGCCCGATGCGTCAATCAGGTGCCAGCGCTTGTCGATTTCGTCCACGGGCCGATGAATCGTTTTTTCCATCAGCGACATTTCTCCTCACGCTATAGCCCTAAGAAAACGTATTGACGGTACTGACCGAGGCCGCATTTGTCAAGGAAAAAACGCCATCAAATTGCCGGCCGGCCTTCTTCGGCGCAGCCTTGGCACGGCGTGAGAGCACCAACCACCGTGCCACTGATCGGGCCTACCATGCTTAGCAGCCTCTAGGACCGTGGCCGCCTTACGAGTGGAAAGAAGCCTGACTGCCTTTTCCTTGAATGCCGTGGCAGACTGGAGTAGGCTCTGCATGGCCCTCTCGCGCGGCACTATAGCAAACGCATTAAGTAACGTTACACCGTCATTGCGAGCGACCAAAGGGAGCGTGGCAATCTCACCTGTTCTGCACGGTCATTAGGGGGGATTGCTTCGTCGCTAGGCTCCTCGCAATGACACCTTACTTAGTGCGTTTGTACTAGTTGATTGGAGACTGAGATGTTCGGGCTGGGAATGCCGGAATTGTTGGTGATCTTTTTGATCGCGCTTATCATCTTTGGCGCGGGGAAACTGCCCCACATCGGCAGCTCGCTCGGCACGGCTATCCGCGAGTTCAAGAAGTCTATCGACGCGCCCCCCAAGGAAGCGACGCCGTCACCCCCTGACCAGATCCTTTGCAGCCAGTGTCGCCGCCCGGTTCAGAAAGACTGGTTGGCCTGCCCCCACTGCGGCTTGAAGCTCGAGGCAAAGCCTGGGGCATAGCCCCAGTTCCAAGTTCCGGGTTCCATGTTCCGGGTTCTGAATTCCAAGTTACCGGCTTAATTTCCTGACCTTCAACCTGGAACTCAGAACTCGGAACCCAGAACTCACAGATTCCGTTCATAGATGATGCGCAGACCGGTCAGCGTCAGAAGCGGGTCCACGTGGTGGATAACCCGTGATTCGGCCAGGATCAGGTGTGACAGGCCGCCGGTCGCGAGGACAACCGGCTCTCCTCCCATTTCCTCCCTCATCCTCGTCACGATCCCTTCCACCAGGCCAAGGTACCCATAGAAAAGGCCAGCCTGCATGCTGGCCACCGTATTCTTTCCCACCACAGACTTGGGCTTGGCGATATCGATGCGGGGCAGCTTCGCCGTTCGCTCGAACAGGGCCTCTGCGGCGATCCCGATTCCAGGAGCGATGATCCCCCCTACATATTCCCCCCTGCCCGAGACCGCATCGAAGGTGGTGGCGGTTCCGAAATCAACCACGATGGCCGGCCCGCCATACGTCTCGAATGCCGCGACCGCGTTCACGATCCGGTCGGCGCCGACCTCCCGCGGGCTGTCGTACAGGATCGGCATGCCGGTCTTGATCCCCGGCCCGACGACCAAGGGCGCGATCCCAAAGTAACGATGGGCCATCTCCTCCAGCGAGGATTGAAGCGGCGGGACGACCGACGCGATGATGACCGACGAAATCCGATCCAGCCCCATCCCGGCGAGGTCCAGAAGATTCTTGATCACAATCCCGTATTCGTCCCCCGTTCCGTCGCGGCGTGTGGACAGCCGCCAATGGACCCGGAGCTCCTTGCCCTCGAACACCCCGACCACAGTATTGGTATTTCCAACATCGAGCGCGAGCAGCATGAGAGATTATCCCGTGAGTGTGACGTCGCCGGCGAACAGGCGATGGAGCCCTTGGTCGGCGGCTTGGATCAGCAGGGCGCCCGAGCCATCCAGATCGACCGCGAGACCGCACAATTCCTGATCGCCGGATCGGACCACGACCTGCCGCCCCAGGGTCACACAGCTCCGTCGCAGGCGCTCCAGGACGGGGGCAGGCCCCTCCGACAGGAATCTGTCGTACCAACGGTCCAAAGCCTCACACAGCGATCGAATCAATGCCGTCCTGTCCAATGAACGCCCTGTCTCGATCCGAAGTGAGGTGGCGGTGTGTCGCAGCTCACCATCGAAGCTCTCCTCTGTCTGATTCACGTTGATTCCCATCCCGACGATGACATGGTGAAGATGAGAGGCATCGGCCGCCGCCTCACCCAAGACCCCGCCCACCTTTCGCCCTCGAACGATCAGGTCGTTCGGCCATTTGATCCTTGCAGCAAGCCCGGCCACCTCCTCGATGGCCTCGGCCGCCGCTACTGCTCCCAGGAGCGTCAAGGATGGCGCAGCGTCCGGCAGGATCGCTGGCCTGAGGATGACAGAGAGATACACGCCCACTCCAGGAGGCGACGCCCACACGCGGCCCATTCGCCCCCGCCCATGGCGTTGCGAATCCGCGACCACCACCGCTCCCTCCAGCGCGCCGCGGATGGCCAACGCCTGTGCCTCATCGTTCGTCGATTCAACCGACAGAAAGAGGTGGACGGTGGTGCCGATCCGCTTCGTGACCAACCCGGACCGAATTTCCGCCTCGCTCAAGGGCGCGGCGATCTCCTGCGAAACCTGACCGGGCATTGCGAAGGTTCCCTCCTATCGCGCCATCGCAGCCAGCCGCTCCAGATGCTGGAGCAGCTTTGCCTTCGCGTCCAAAAGCCGTACATGGCCATCTCGCTCTTTGACGATCACGTCTTCCGGCGCCTTCGAGAGGAACCCTGAATCACTCAGTTTCTTGGCGACCCTTGCCAGCTCCTGCTCCACCTTCTCCAGCTCGCGCCGCAGCTTCTTCTGTCTGGAGACAATGACTGATGGATCGTCCACCGGCAGATGCACCTCGATGCCATCCACAAACGCCACCGCAGCGCGCGAAGGACGATCCACGTGCTGGCCATAGGTCACTCCCGATGAGCGAGCCAGCGACGCGAGGTAGGGCAGGATCGCGCCGATCGTTCTGTCCTCCATGTCGGAGGGGGTTCGCAGGATCAACTGGATCGATTTATTGGGAGCGATCTCCAGGTCCGAGCGAAGGTCGCGGGCAGCCCGCGTCAGCTCCATCAAGAGACCGATCGATACCTCGGCCTCAGGAGCGAGCAGTGTAGGATCGGCCGTCGGCCAGTTGCTGACCATCAGGCTATTGCCATCGTGAGGGATCCGCTGCCAAATCTCCTCAGTGATAAACGGCATAAACGGATGGAGCAGGCGCAGCGCGGTGTCCAGACCATGGAGCAACAGCGCAACCCCCGCCCGCCGCTCCTCATCCCGGGCGTCTGAATTGAGACGGGCCTTCACGATCTCCAGGTACCAGTCGCAGTACTCGTGCCAGAGGAATTGGTAGAGGGCGGACGCCGCCTCATTGAACCGACACCCCTCTAGCTCCTCGGTCACGGTCCCGATCAGACCCTGGAGCCGGCTCAGCAACCAGCGGTCGGCCAGATCGAGAGGCAGGGAGTCGAACGTCCGGGGTGTGTCGCCACCCAGGACAGAGAGATGTCGAGAAAGAAACTGATAGGCGTTCCACAGCTTGTTGCAGAAGTGGCGATACCCCTCGATCCGCTCTTCTGAGAGCCGAACGTCGCGGCCCTGCGCCGCCAAGGCGGCAAGGGTGAAGCGCAGCGCATCAGCCCCGTAC
>JACPQX010000134.1 GCA_016190255.1 Candidatus Methylomirabilis oxygeniifera
AGTACGGTTGCATATGCGTAGACGTCATCGCTACCCCCTACCTCACATTATAACAGAAAGACGAAGGTGAACACCAGAATCCAGACCAAGTCCACGAAGTGACAGAACAGCGCTGCGATCTCAATCGCATTCGCGCTCCCCCGGTCGAGTCGCTTTCGGAGCGCCTGGACGAGATAGCAGGACAGATAGATCACACCACCGGTGACGTGCGCGCCGTGGAACCCTGTAATAATGAAGAAGGTGGTCCCGAACAACACAGCCCCGAATGGATTACCCGTAAGCGTGAGCCCTTCGTGGATCAGGTGTGTCCATTCGTAGGCCTGTAGACCCAGGAACAACAGCCCACCCAAGACGGTTAGCGATAGGAATCTCCGCAGTCCCTGCTGATCCCCCCTCTGGATCGCCGCCAGCGCGAGAACCATCGTCACGCTGCTACAGATCAAAAGGAACGTCATGAAGGCGGTCAGACCCACGCCCAGCACGCTCGATGGCAACGGCCAGTCAGCGCTTCCATATCGCAGCGCGCCGTAGCCGGCCAGCAAGGCCCCGAACGACATCGCATCCCCGGCAAGAAAGATCCACATTCCAAGCTTGCCCCAACTCTCGGGCGTGAGGGGCGATTCTGCCGGTTCGACAGCCGTATGGAAGGCGGCGACTTGGCTCACTGTACGCTCTCCTTCTGGATCAGTTGTGGCGTGGCAAGAGGCCGGTCTGATGCTGGCCGCTGACCTTGGGCCTTGGATGAATGTCGATACTTGTACGCCAACCAGCCCCCGATCGAACCCACGATGGTAAACGGCATCGCCATCAAAAACAGGATGGCCCAGTAGATACCACGTGAAAGCGGTTGATCCTCCGATGAGCCCCAGCACACCGCGCACCCCTGAGCGACATCCGGAGTCAGGACTGCGACAGCCCAGATGAGGACCATTGCACTTACCGCGAGACGCAGATACCGATCATTCAGGGGAGACAGCACGTTGGGCCTTCGCCTTCGACATGGTGTTGGCACTTCAATCTGCTGAAGATTTAACTCAAGTACACAAGCGCGAAGAGAATGGGCCAGAGCGCAACGACGAAGTACCAGTACATCCCACAGAGCTCGACGCCGACCTGTCGGCGCGCCGAGAAGCGCGTGTCTCGTGACCCGACACGAACGATCAGCAGCCAAATGACCGCCCCGAGCACGTGGAGGCCATGGCATCCGATCAAGGTATAGAAGGTGGCCCCGTAGATCCCCGCCGACAGCGTGAGCCCATGCCGGACGAGGCGAAACCATTCGGACCCCTGGACGATGAGGAAGATGGTGCCGAGCATCGCCGTCCCCGATAGGCCGGTAGTCAAGCCATTGCGGTCGCCCATCCGCATGGTTCGTAGCGCATAGCGCATCGTGACGCTGCTGAAGAGCAAGATTGCCGTATTGGCCCAGGTGACCAAGATCGGCAGGCGCGGCTGGCCAACCGGGGGCCAGGGCTGACTTCCGAAACGAAACACAAGGAACGCCCCGATCAGTCCGGCGAAGAACATCCCCTCAAACGCCAGGAAGATCACCATCCCGAGCCGGGCGTTGCTCACCGGCGGCCCAGTCCTGGGATCTGGCGACGGGGGAAGCGGATCCTCGCCGGTGGGAGGCGCCGTGAATGGCGGCGGCCGTCGCGCACCAAGGCGCACCGACGCCTCGATTCGCTGCTCTGTCTCCACGTTCACAACGGGACTTACAGCTTCCGTGCGCGGCATGTCACGCCTCTTCCACGAGCCGCTTCGCGGCTCCCATCCTAATGGCTGACCACGACAAAGACCATTGACCCCACATAGAGCACGAGAAAGACACCCACCAGGAATAGCCCCAGGCGGAGATTTCTCTTTCTCACGAACAGCTCAGGTCCGGTGCGCATCATGCCTAAAATGGAACCTTGTCAAAGGCCATCAGCGCGAGCAGCATGGGAAGGTACACCAGCGACGCGAACAAGAGGCGCCGCGCATCTGCTATCGAGCGCGAGATGGCGAGCGCAAACCCGCACCCGAGCAGCCCAACACCGAGCGCGAATGCGCCGAGGAAATAGACCGCCCCCGCCAGCCCGATAAGCGTCGGCAGGAGACCCACCACGAGAAGCGCCAGGCAGTTACTGACGATCTGGCGTCCGGTGCTCCTGCCGTCCGGATCGATCACAGGCAGCACTCGAATCCCCGCCCGGGCGTAGTCGTCCCGGTAGAGCGTGCCGATGGCCAGCGTGTGAGGGAGCTGCCACAGAAAGAGAATTGCAAAGAGGACCCCAGCCTCGAGCCCAAGCTCGGCCCTGGCCGCCGCCCACCCGATGACCGGCGGCAACGCTCCTGGAATCGATCCCACGACCGTGCAGATCGCCGACCTCCGTTTGAGCGGGGTGTAGACAAAGAGATAGCTGCTCACGACGATCGCCGCCAGCAGTGAACTTAGCGCGTTCACGGCAATGGCGAGGAACAGGAGCCCCGCCACGGTCATCACCGTTCCGAACCACAGCGCCTCGGTGGGCTCGAGTCGCCCATCGGGGAGCGGTCGGAGCCGTGTCCGTTCCATCCGTGAATCAACCTCGCGCTCGAGAAACTGGTTCAGCGCGAGGCTTCCCGCCGCCGCCAGCCCGACGCCGACGAGCGTCTGAACGAGCGCCACATAGTCCGGCGTGCCCCGTGAGCCGAGATAAAAGCCCACCAGGGCCGTGACCAGGACCATAAGAACCACCCGAGGCTTCGCGAGCGCCGCAAAATCTGCCGCTCGCCGCCGCGCGCGGATCAGCTCGATGTCCAACGTCCCCGTTCGAATCATCACGCGGGCACCCCCTCCGGGGCGATTACCCGGCCAGCGACGCGAGTGACCGACGCGGCACGTCGATGCGCTCGCAGAGCCAGGATCAGACAGGTCGCCAGCATCAGCGCTCCAGTGATCCTGTGGGTGATTGGAAGCGCCAATCCAGTCAGGGCAACGTGGGGCAATTCAAAAGACATGAAACGCCCCATATACGATCCCAGACCCAGGAGGAGTTGGAGGCATAACAGGCTGCAGAGCACGATCACGGGGTGAACGAGCTTCCCCTGATCTCGATGGCGTCTCAAGATCCGTCCCGTAAGCACGGACACATGAATGGTCACAAGCGCAGCGAGCAGCAGATGAGCATTCAGCAAAAGACCGGCGTGCGTCAGCACCGCCCCGACGATGATCTGCAAGGCAATCAAGCCGGTCGTGAGGAGACAGAGACGTCTCAGGGGGCCGGCCTCTGTACCGGTGATCTGTTCCGGCTCCTCTTTCCACTCCCGAGAGGTGAACAGCGCCATACTCACGGTGAGGGCAAAAAAGGCCTGCGCGAGGCAACCATGGATGATGGCGATCGTCGCTCCGGCGGAGAGCAGGATCACGCGGAGCCCACCCAGCATCCCCTGGACGATCACCGCCATGAGGGCGGCGACCCCCAGCCACCGAAGCCATCGTCGCGGTTCTTCGATCCATATCCAAACGGCCAGGGTCACGGTCAGGATGCCGACGACCGAACCGATCAGGCGATGACTGTGTTCGTAGAAGACGCCTCCGACCATCTTCGACCATGGGTACAGGAACATGTTGTACCCGAATGTCGTCGGCCAATCCGGCACCGCCAGCGCCGAGCCGGTATTGGTCACCAGCCCCCCAACAAGGATCAGCACGAGGGTGACGCTCGCCGTCAAGAACGCGAGCCGATGGACCCAGAGGCCGGCTGTTCCCTCGCGGCGGATGCAGGCGGGAGCCTGAGCCGGCATTCGCTCCGCTCCTAGTGCGCCGCCGCGCGCTGCGGCACGATTTGCCTGTTCTGGGGCAAGTAGTCCTCTGTGACCTCTGGCGAGCTATACTCGTAGGGGCCGCGATAGACGACAGGGATCGCGTCGAAGTTGCCGTGCGGGGGTGGGGACGGGGCAACCCATTCAAGCGTGTTCGCCTTCCAGGGATTCCGCTCGGCTTTCTTTCCGGCGAACAGGCTCCAGAAGAAATTAATCACGAAAGGGATCTGCGCGAGCCCGAGCGCCACCGCGCTCACGGTGATAAATATGTTGATCTGCTGTAGCGGTTTTAGAAACTCATACTGCAACGGATTATAGATCCGCCTCATCATCCCACCTACGCCAAGGATGTGCATCGGGAAAAAGGTGCAGTTGTACGCAATGAAGGTTGCGAAGAAGTGGATCTTCCCCAGCGGCTCGTTCATCATGCGCCCGAACATCTTCGGGAACCAGTAGTAGATGGCGGCGAAGAGGCCGAAGACGCTGCCGCCGAAGACGACGTAATGGATATGGGCCACGATGAAATACGTGTCATGGATGAAAATATCGACAGGCGTCGAGGCCATGAAGATGCCGCTCAGACCCCCGATGACGAACATGGAGACGAAGGCCAGCGCGTTCAGCATCGGCGTCGTGAACCTGATCGAGCCACCCCATATCGTGCCAAGCCAGTTGAACGTCTTGATCGCCGACGGCACGGCGATCACCATCGTCGTCACCATAAAGCTGAAGCCGAGCGTCGGGCTCATCCCGCTTTGAAACATGTGATGGCCCCAAACAATCCAGCTCAGGAACGCGATCCCGATCATGGAGAAGGCCATCGCCCGGTATCCAAAGATCGGCTTGCGGGAGAAGACGGACAGGATGTCGGAGGCGATCCCCATGGCCGGCAGGATCAAGATATACACTTCGGGATGGCCAAAGAACCAGAATAGGTGCTGCCACAAAAGCGGCTCTCCCCCGCCCTCGGGAAGAAAGAAGCTTGTCCCGGCCATTCGATCCAGCAAGAGCATGGCCAGCGCCGAGGTTAGCACCGGGAGCGCGAGCAAGAGCAGGACGGCGACGATGAACAGAGACCAGATCACGAGCGGCAGACGAAAGAAGGTCATGCCGGGCGCCCGCATGTTGATGATCGTCGTGATGTAGTTGATCGAGCCCATAAGGGACGAGATGCCGAGGATGATGAGGCCCATGCACCAGAGGTTCTGCCCCCAGTTCACGCCCGTGTACTGAGTAACGGCGGTAAGAGGGGCGTATGAGGTCCAGCCACCGGCCGCATGGCCCCCGGGGACGAAGAAGCCGGCCAACATGACGATGCCCGACACCGCACCAACCCAAAACGAGAGCATGTTCAGTACGGGAAAGGCCATGTCCCGCGCGCCGATCATGAGGGGGATCAGAAAATTTCCGAAACAGCCCACCAAGATCGGCATAACCACGAAGAAGATCATGATCGTGGCATGCATGGTGAAGAGCGTGTTATAGAAGGCAGGATTCATGTACCCGTCGGTCATGTTCGGCCCCGGAATCCACCGGGTACCCGGGACCTGGGTCTCCGGCCAGGCCAGTTGCCAACGGAGCATGAGCGCCATCAGGCCGCCCAGGATCATCATGAACAGACCCAGGAACAGAAACTGCTTGGCGATCATCTTATGATCGGTCGAAAAGACGTAGGTACGCCACAACCCTAGTTCTTCATGCACAGCATGCGTGGCAACAGCCTCGCTCATGTGTTGTCTCCTAGTCTAGTCAGCACTCACTATCAGCCCTCAGCAACAGTGGGGAGCGGAAAACCTGGCCCCCGTACCTTCCTGATAGTCAATCGCTAATCCTTTAGGATGACGGCCACTGTTCCTTCACCCATTTGTCGTAGTTATCGGCGGTGTGAACGGTCAAATGACCGAGCATGCCGGAGTGGCCGAACCCACAGAGTTCGGCGCAGGGGAGTTCATATCGGCCGGGCTTAGTCGCCTCGAACCACGCCTGGATCTCCCGTCCCGGGACGGCGTCCTGCTTCAGGCGCAGGTTCGGAAGGAAAAAGCTGTGGATGACATCCTTTGCCTTGAGCGTGACCCGAACGACCTTGCCCACCGGCACGTGCAGCTCGTTCTCCATTTGGAGATCATCCGCTGTTCCGATCTTGCCGTCTGGACCAGGGTACAGGATCTCCCAGTTGAACTGCTTAGCCGTCACCTGGACGTGAATATCCGAGGGCGGCACACGGCCCTTGATATGTCCCCATGACGCCTGGCTCATGAACGACAGGACGACAAGGATGATTGCGGGAACGATCGTCCAGATGACCTCGAGAGTGGTGTTGCCGTGCACATAGGTCGCCCGGCGCCCCTCGCGCTGACGATAGAGAATCAGGAAGATCACGAGGGCGCCCGTGACCAGAAGAAAGGTCGTGCCTGTGATGTAGTAGATGATATAAAAAAGGCGGTCAATGTCCTTGCCATAGGTCGATACGTTTTCCGGAAGCCAACCCATCATGGGGAGTTTTCCTTTCTTGCTTCCCTACAATACCGGTTCGAGGATAAAGGCCGATGTCGGCTCGGCCTTTATCCTCTCCCTCGAAGCTGATTCCTGACGTGATGGACGGGATACGAAGAGGCCAGGGTCGTGCCCTCCGTTCTTCCAAACGCCACGGAGTCTAGCCGAGCCACGAGGCGAAGTCAACCCTCAAAACGACACCTCGACCGGGGTTACAGGTTCACCGTTGACAGTACACAGACCACAGATAGGGCCGTGTGCTGTGTCAACGGTGAACCGTTAACCGTGAACCCCCTCTTTGAGGAACTGCTACTTCTTTGCAAGCTCGATGTTGAGCTTGGCTTCCTCTTTTGGCTTCAGGGTGACCGTCTTCTCCGACTTGCCAAGCGTCTCATGCCAGATCTCGACCTTGTACTTTCCCGCCGGCACATCCTTGAGCGAGAACGCCCCCTTCTCGTCCGTGACCGCAACATATGGATGGTCGGATACGATGACCCAGCCGCTCATCCACGCGTGCGCATCGCAGGTCACCTTAATGACCTCAGGCTTCGTGAACTTCTCGGTCAGCTCCTTCTTAAACTTCGGCTGTGCCTTATTGATCGACGCATTCAGCTTGCTATAGGTATGGATGTTGTGAAGGATCCCGTCGCTGTTCAGGATCTTCAGGTCACCGCCTGCCGGCACTACCACGACATGAGGCTTATAGATGCAACCTTTCTGATCCAGGACGGCCTGCGTGCTTGCCCATTTCTTCCCCTTACTGATGTCAACCAGGCGGATCACCGCATTTTCAATCCCTTTGTCGGAGCCAACGATGAGATCCAGGCTCTGGTGTTTCTCCTTTCCGCAGACCTCCTTGTCCTTGGTTACTTCGAGCGCTTTTCTCGCGGGCGGCGCCCCGGCGAACTTCACCGTGCCGGAGATCGTCCCTCCATCCTTCACCTCCACCGCGTCGTAGGCCTGGGCTCGCGCAGCAACTCCAACCAGCAAGCCCGCCACCATCACCACTGCGGCCACTTCCCGTGTCTTTCCCATGGTTACACCGCCTCCTTTCGAGGGTCTGTCCCTCTAGAATGATCTACGCCTTCACCGGAACCGAGGATACGCGTTACCGCTCACCCAGGTGCATCAGATAATCGGTGATGGCCTGGATCTGTCGGTCTTCTTTGCCGCCGAGGACATCGTCCGGACCGCCCGGATAGTAGCTCGGCATCTTGGTCCCAGGCTGGACCTTCTGCGGGTCCTTCAACCACTTGGCGATCCAGACTGGACGCAGACGGCGCTTGGCCAGGCTCAGATCCGGCGCCCATCCCTCCGGCGGACCCTCGGGCTTCTTCTCACCCTGCTGGTGACAACTGAAACAGTCGAAATAGTCTTTGGACATCAACAGGCGACCCGCTCTCAGATGCTCCCCTGCCGGCTCCTGCAGCGCGACATACTCATAGGGAACCCGCTGCTTGCCCATCACCGCGAAATACTTCGTCAAGGTGGTGGCGTCCTCGATGCTGATTCCGAAGGTCGGCATCCGAACATCAAGCCACGGCCTGAGCGGCGTCGGTCGCCCCAGGAATTGGTAGAGCCACGTGGCCTGGACCTTCTCGCCCTCATGCAGCCCCCCAACCTCAAGCGGCGGCGGGATCTTGGTCTTGTCGGCATAGAAGGCGGTAATCGCGCCGCCCTGGCCCTCGATGACGTGGCAGCCGTTGCAGTTGTATCGCTTGACAAGGCCCCTTCCATTCTGAATGGCAAGCTCTTCGTCAGAGAGCTTACGCTCAAACTGGGCCTGTGGTCGCTGGGTGCTCATGCTCCTCAGGAAGACCCGTAGCGTCCTGGCCTCTTCGTCGGTGAAGCCGAAATTGGGCATCAATTGCTCGACGCGCTCGGTGGCATAGATCTGAGGGTTCTTCAGCTTCCAGAAGGTGAAGTCCTCCCAGGTCTGTTTGACCTCGACCGCCTCCCCGAAAAACAGCTCAAGCAGCCGCTTGTGGCCATAGCTGCTCAGATCCGGCGCGATCTTTTCGGCCGTCTCAAACCCCTTGATGTCGTGACATCCGAAGCAGCCACGCTTTCTAACCAGGCGCTCCCCCGCGGCGACCCGCGCGGCCTTTTTCACCTCTTGGTCCACGCCCGCAATCGGCCGCTTTTGCCCCAACGTCATCAGGAAGGCCGAAACGGCCCTGGCCTCGTCGTCTGACAGGCGCAGGCTGGGCATGCGGGTCGTCGGACGGAAGTGTCTTGGATTTTTCACCCAGGAGAAGAGCCAGTCCGCATTCACCTTGCTGGCGATCTTCGAGAGGTCGGGCGCGAAGTCCTGATTTTCTGGCGGGGGTGGCGGCGCCGTCAGCCGTGCCCTCGCAGGTTTTGAGGCCCGCTCTCCGAGCGCCACAATCGGTGCCCCCGTCTCGTCCTGCGACGGCGTTGCAGCGGAGCTGCTCGGTGGCACGGCAGACGGCCCCTCCGAAGGCTGCCCTTTCGGTTCCATGCCGGCGATCCTATGGCAGCCGAGGCAACCGACCCTGCTCACAACGTCCCTTCCCCGCTCGACGGAACCGCCGGCCTTGAACGCGCCCCGTAATTCCGGCATCGGCTGAGAAGCGCTGAGCAGATAGGCGGCGATGTTCAGGACGTCCTCATCAGAGAGCTGGAAATTGGGCATCTTCGTCTTGGGAAGATAGGCTCTCGGCTCTTTGATCCAGCGAAATAGCCAGCTCGGATCGACCTTGCTTGCGATCCGGGTGAGGTCCGGCCCCACCCTTGGGAGCTTTTCGAACCCCGGCACGTTGTGACAGCCAAAGCAACCGAGCTCCTCTACCATCTGCCTGCCCTGCGAATAGACGGGCGCCAGCAGGACCTCTCTCTCCTCGACATGGCACGTGCGACAGGAGGCCTGAACGAAGTTGCCCCGGAGCAACGGGCGCTCCCAATGCTTCTCCTCGCCATGTGCGGAATCAACCTCTAGCGCGGAGCCCTGACCCTGATGGCAGGATGTGCAGCCGAACAGGGCGATCGGATGCTTTCCGAACAAAATCTCCCGGTGCGGATGAGCGCGGAACGGCTGTTTCATCTGCTCGAATCCAGCCCGATCGATTCCAAGATGGCACGTGGTGCACCGATCAACCGTCAGGATCGGCTCCTTGAACTCGTTTATCGCGAGGCCCTTTACGACAACCTGTTTCACTTCAGGAGAACGCACTTTGATGGAGGCCAGCCGCCGCTCCAAGGCAGTGACCGGGGCGACCAGCTCGTTGATCTTGGCCTGCATCGTATCAACGTCGGCCCGAAACCGCCGCACTTCCGCCTGAGCTTCATCCATCCGTGTGCTGACGGCGTCCACTTTCGGCGTCATCTCAAGCAACTGCTTCTCCATGCTCATTGCCGTGGCCTTGGGTCTTTTCGTATCTTTCTTCTCGTAGATCGCGTGCTCAACCCAGTACAAGGCCTCCTCCAGCTCGCTCTTGATAAATTGCGCCCTCAGGTTAATATCCGCGTACTCGGCCTGCCGTGCTGCGAGGCGCTTTTGCGCCTTAGAGTACTCGGGGCCTGCCAGGCGCGCCTGCGCCGCTTGCAAATCTCCCTGGAGCTTCGCACGGACGGCTCGGACTTCAGGGGTATCGAGCTTGGACCTCTCCGCGGCAAGATCCTGCAAGACCTGCTGATACTCCAGGCGATTGAACTCGCCCTGGTACTCTTTCCAGGGCCGACGTGTCGCTTCTTCGTTCCAGATCGCCCAGCCAGTGACCACGACGAACATCATGCTGGAGACGAAGAACACAACTCGAAGAGATTGTTCTTCGGCTAACTTCTTTCCGCGCCCTCGCCCCCACCATCGCACCGAAGCACCTCAGCTAAGCATATCAGATATTGAACCATGGCGTCACCCAGACATACTTGATATTAAAGGCCAAGCGGAGGAAGATCTTGAGGGGGAGACCCATCATCGTCAAAAAGAGCACGGCAACGATCCCGTACCGCACCGGGCCCAACTGACGGATGGTCTCGTTCGTGTCCCGCTTCCAATAGTAAAAGATGACCGCCGTGCTCAAGTAGAGCACAGTCAATACGAGCCCGATGACCTCAACACCGAAGATCGTGGGGTTGCCCAACCACTTGAACGGGCCCCAGGCGGGGAGATCGACGTTCGTCAAGGCAATGACCATGTGGGGGTCCCATGTCTCCCATGGCCAAAACAGATTCCAGCCGGGCCCACGGAAGAAGACGCCGGTGATGATCAAAGAAACCCAGAGGAAGATGAACCCAAAGAGAAAGGTCGAGATGGCGAATGGCCGCTCCTTGAAGGTGTAGTAGCCGTTCCCTTTGGGATTGATATCGATGTAGGGGATGACCATCAGCCCAACGATGATCAAGCTCGGCAGAACCACGCCGGCAAACCACGGATCGAAATAGACCAGCATCTCCTGAAGGCCGAGAAAATACCAGGGCGCCTTACTGGGGTTCGGGGTTTGAGTGGGATTGGCCGGTTCCTCGAGAGGCGCATCGATCGTGATGGACCAGACGGTGAGGATCACCCCCACGATGATGGTGCAGATGAATTCATTGCGGACGAGATAGGGCCAGACATGGACCCGATCGGCGACTGCTGGCTTGGTGGCTGCGGCCGGTTGAGCCATTCGCTTGGTCGTTGCCCCGCCTTCTGTTGCGTCAGCCATTCCTATCGCTCAACCCTCTCACGCACACACGCCTCTCTTGAGGGCGACCCCCCCCGTGCAAGGCACCGCGCTCTTGGCTCGCCCGCGGTACACCTACATGGGGCCAGAGATCCCCCCGTCTTTCCTGATCCTCCAGAAATGGACGATCATCAGGAGGCTGGCCAGGATGGGAAGGAAGATACAGTGAAGAACGTAGAACCTGAGAAGCGTGGGAGGACCGACGAGCGTCCCTCCCAGGAGGAAGGCCCTGGCGTCGTAGCGGGGGGTCACCCCAACCACTTGGGCAAAAGGGCCCTCGGTGCCGAGCAGCGGCGTCGCTCGGGCCATATTCGTCCCGACCGTCACGGCCCAGATAGAGAGCTGGTCCCACGGCAGGAGATAGCCGGTAAAACTCAATAGCAGCGTGATGGTCAGCAGGACCACCCCCACAACCCAATTAAACTCCCTCGGGGGCTTGTATGAGCCCGTCATGAAGACGCGGAACATATGAAGCCACACGGTGATCACCATGCCGTGCGCGGCCCATCGATGCATGTTGCGGACGATCATACCGAACGGGACATCGAACTTCAGGTACTTCATATCGGCGAAGGCGTATTCGGCCACCGGACGGTAATAGAACATCAGGATCACGCCCGTGACAACGGTGCTCAGGAACATCAAAAACGTGACACCTCCCATGCACCAGGTGAATCGGATCTTGATGGCGTGGCGCCGGATCTTGGGCGGGTGGAGGTGAAGCCACACGTTGGCCATGATCTGGAGGACCCGGTTGCGAGGGGTGTCCAGATAGTCGTGACGGAACATCGACCGCCACAACTGCGATTCTACGACCTTCTGTTTGAGGGCCTTCAAACTGATCATCTGCGAGCCTGCCCTTTCGGCCTACGCCTTCAGCTTGAGAAACGCATCTGACTTGGTCCAATCCCCATTCTCGTACCGGAATAGGACGCTCTTGTCGATCAACAACTGCCCATCATCGGCCAGGGCGATCTTGACCCGCTCGAGCGGCCGTGGCGCCGGACCCTCGAAGTTGATCCCGGTCCTCCGAAATCCGCTCCCATGGCATGGACACTTGAACTTATTCTCTGCGTTCAGCCAGTTTGGCGTGCATCCGAGGTGCGTGCATACGGCGAGGAGGGCGTAAAACCCGTCCGCCTCGTGCACGATCCAGACGCGCTGGTCCTGCTTCCAGCGTTCGCTGACCGTCCCGACCGGATACTCTTCCGGCATGCCCGCCTTGAAGGTAGGCGACGGCTCGAAGAGGACCCTCGGAAACATAAAGCGGCCGAAGGCCAATCCGCCGGCGGCAAGAGCTGCCAGTATCCCGCTCCACCCGGCCAACGAAAAGAAATCCCGCCGCGACCAGATCGTCGCGTCGCCCTCCTCGGCCTCGACGATCAGACGATCCGTCTGACCACTCTTGGCAATCAGCTCATCGGCCATTGCGCACCTGTGCGAGTGACGTCACGTTTCCTCCTTCACGGCAAGCCAACGCTCAGCTTTATAGTATAGCGATCTATACCTGTCAAGGTCAAAAAACCGATATGAAAAAGATTTCTCACACCAAGAGCCCATCCCACCTGACGTTGTCGCGCGCAGCACCTCAACATCAGGATGCGATCAACGCAACCGCGAGATCGTTCCGGGGACCCCACCCCCCACTGCCCGATCATGACCGCCGACCCCGCTGGCCCCCAACCACGAAGGCGGCCTTGGCCATCTCGCCTGGGAGCGCTCCTGCTCCGGGCTATGGGCGGGAGAAGGGTGCGATGGCCACCCCCTGGAAGGCGAATCCACCGTTCGAGCTGTTGCTGCCGAGGCTCCACAGGTTGCCGGAGGGCCCGGCCTCCGTCGGCATCGCCCCGAAGAAGGCGACGTACTGCCCCGGCGGACCGGAGATGGGCGTGGAGAACGCCTGGGTAGGCGGTAAGGACGCTCCCGGGTCGGCTTCGACCCCGCTGAGGAAGGAGATGAAACTCTGCGGGTTGTTCAGATCTCCCGCGCTCTGTCCGAGCCCCGGCCCCAGGAAGGTCAGGACCCCGTCGGGCCGCAGGTAGCCGAAGTAGGCGTCGGCGAAGAGCGTGGGCGCGCCGGCGGGCGGGTTCGGGTAGGTGAAACTCACGGTCCAGTTGAGCTGGCCCGACCCGCCGGGTTGCACGCTGAGCCCGAGCGTCGGCTGATTCACTCCCAACTGGGTCGAGGCGAAAGCGTCGAGCCGGCCAAACCCGAACGTGTTGTTCGGAAACGGGGTCCCGAGGTCGAAGGTGGGGGCCACCATCATGGCGTAGAGCTGCGTGGGGATGAGCGATGGATTGGCGCTCAAGACCAAGGCCGCCACGGCGCCCGCGTGCGGCGCCGCCGCCGAGGTGCCGCAGAAGGTGGAGGGGAACCCCCCGTTGCCCGTCACCGAGACACAGTCCGGCGCGACGACCTCCGGCTTGAGGCGCCCGTCGAGGGTCGGCCCCCGCGAGCTGTAGCTCTCGATCTGATCCGGCGTCTCCCAGTTGACGGCGCCCACGGAGAAGGCTTTTTTGGCATCGCCGACATTCGGCAGGCTATGGTCGCTGACGCGATGCTGCAACAGGACGACATCGCTCACGAGAAATAGCTCGATCTGCCGCGGCTGGGCCTTCCCCTCGAAGTTCTCAATGACGATCCCGAGTTTCCGCGTGCTCCCGCTCTTGTCGGTGAAGCACATCGTTTCCCGAGGATCCTGTGTTCCGCTCTGCGCATTGCGGCCCCCGGACACCCCATCGGAGGCTGCCAGGAACTTGTCGGCATCGCGGTCGAACAGGCGCGCGTCGTAGTCGTTTCCGGAGGCGCTCCAGGCATCGTTCCATTGCACATGTGCGCAGAAGGTGCCGTTCCCCTGAACCTGGATATCCAGGACCTCATCCGCAACGCCGGTGCCGCAGGACGGGGTATTGAAGTTGTGGAAGTTGCTCCCCGGGCAGGAGCCATAGAACCCACGCCAGTGTCGCTCGGCGTAGTTCCCGGCAGACGTATAATAGAGGACACCGCGATCGACTGCGGCCGTTATCGCCCGAGAGAGCGCGCTTGAGCCGTCGTATGGCCCGAGGTTGAAAAAACTGATGTCGTCCACGATGATGTCCACCCCTCCCGGGGTGCCCCGCCGAGGATTCGGCCCGCCCGCGACATCGGCCAGCCAGTTGACGGCCGCGATCATCTCCAGGTCGGTGCTAAATGAAACACCAAAGAGCTGCGCGCCTGGCGCGAGATCGTGGATCAGCTCCAGCATCGCCGTTCCTTCGCCCCCAACGCCAGGGAAGTTCGCATCCGACCTCGTCGTGAAGGTCGTGATCCCGCCGGGCAGGTCCCCACTCGCCTGGCTGTCGGCGATACCCAGAAATCCAAGCTGGATCACTCCGATCCGGACCCCGCTCCCATTGACCCCCAGGGTTGATCGGACCACATTTGCCCCGAGGATCCCATCCGCCTGGCTCAACTTGGAGCCGACGTTCGAATAGGGCCGGTTGGGCTCCTGGACAAACCGCACAAAGGGAAGCTGCGCGATCGCCTCCAAGCGGCCCGCCGGGACCCGGGCCTGGATGACCTTGAGGGAGGGCTCGATCATCTCGATCCGCACGCCCATCTGGGTGAGCTCGCCGACGTGGGTTTCCTCGTAGTCATTCAGGTAGATGTACACCTGGATCCCATCGGCGTTAACGCTGACCTGAGTGGCATCGGCGACTGGCTGCCCCTGTCGGTAGGCCGCGTCGGCCTGCCGAAGGGGCCCGCTGATCTTCGGGTGCTTGGGCGCAGGCGCCTCGCGCCCCTCCAACACCGTCCGGTCGAGAACCTGAGCCGAGCCGATCTGCGGGAACGCCCCGCCGAGCACCGCGAGCGCGATTACCTTACCCCATGGGATGCGTCGCCACACTATCTGCAAGGGAGCCATCATTCTCCTTTCCGCGGTCTCCATCTCCCTCGCGGTCCCACGCGATGGGCGATGGCGCGCGAGTCACACCCCCGAATCGAAAAGACGCGCCACTGTCCCTCATCTATCGAACTGAGATATTAGCCAGGAGTCCGACGGTGTCAAGAAATTTCTCCCCTCCCCCTTCGATCGGGGAAGGGGAGAAGACGAACACCCATGGGACTCTCACGTACCGGGCCCGTGGGCACCGCAGAAGGTACCATCCGTCGGCGCCCTTTTAGCTGAAATCGGCGATCAGGCTCCGGCGTGTGTCTCCCTCGATCTTCGTCTGCCCCTTGTAACGGGAATGATCGACAACCAGTTCGACCGGCTCCCGCCAATCGAAAAACGCGTCACGCGCGGAATCAGAGAAGGGGAACTTCACGAAGTGCACGGCACTGATCTTCTCCTCAGTGCTTCGCCCGCCTTCAAAGATCCCCGGAACCTCGAACCGTCCCCCGATCTGCAAGGCGACGCTGGAACCCCGATCGATCCCTTTCAAGCGATCCAGCACCTCCCGGACCCGCCCCGGATCATCGACCTCGATAAACATGGTGGCGCTCAACTCGCGCTCTCCTGGGATCAGGTCGTTGTAGGTCTCGATCTCCTCGAGGATCTTCCCCTCCTCCACCATCCGCTCAGTCCGGATCATTTCCTGAACTTGAAAGAGTACGGTGTCGCGGTTTTCGAACAGAAACGTCAGGCGGTCACCGACCGGCACGCGGCGCCTTCGTTTTAAGGCGATCAGCCGACGGCGCATCTCATCCCGGACCTTCTCGTACTGACCCAGATCCCTCACATCATCTCTTAGAATCTTTTGCATCAGGCCTCTCCACTACTCTGAACTACGAACTATGAACTGGTTTCACTCCCGTCCGGCGCCTCCCCGCCCAACCCGTAGGCCTCATGCAGCACCTGCACGGGGTGGACAGGGCGCCTGCCGGTCCCCTGAAAAATGCGGAGGGCGGACAGGGGACAATCCGTGGCGACGAGATCGGGCTTCGCTGCCTCCACGGCGTTCAGCAGCGGCTTGGCCCATTTCAGCGACAGCTCATGGTACTGGGCCTTCATGCCCCAGGTCCCGTCCACCGCCGAGCATTTCTCGATCAGATCGACCTTTGCCCCGGTGAGCTCCATCAGATCTCTCGACTTGAAACCGATGTTCTGGGCTTTCAGGTGACATGGAAGCTGATACGCAATGGTCCCCGGCCTGCTGCAAAACTCCGTGCTCAGCCTCCCCTGGCCATGTAGTCGCATCAGATACTCGCTGAGATCGAAGGTGTGGGCTGACACCTGCCGGCTGGCCTCATCTTCCAATAGGGCTGGATACTCCTGTTTGAACATATAACTGCACGTCGGTCCCGGCACGACGACATCGAACCCGGCCTTGATCCGCTCGCCCAGGACCCGGACATTGGCCCGGGCAGCCTCCAGGGCCGACTTCAGATCGCCTCCGTCCAGGGCCGGCATGCCGCAACACCGTGGGTATTCGACCGCGACCTCAATCCGGTTCTTGGTCAATACCCGGGCGGCGGCCTGACCCACGGCGACGTCGGTATAATTGACTGAACACGTCGGGTACAAGACGACCTTGCCCTGGGGGAGGCCGCCAGTCACGCCCGCCCGCTTGCCTTCCCGGCGGAACCAGCGATCGAACGGCTCCGACGCGTATCCCGGGAGCGGCCACTCTCGGTGAATCCCAAGAGTCGCTTCCATGAGGCGGCGGCTCCATCGTGCTCGGTTCAACCGGTTGAACAACGGGGCAGACACGGCGGCCAGTCGCCCGATCAGATCGGCCCGCCCCAGGAACCTGTCTTGGAGGGAGACGCCTTCTTGTCTCGCGTGAACGACCTTTTGCCTGAGCATCAGACGCGGGAAATCGATGGCCCACCGGTGCGGAGGTGTATAGGGGCAGTGGTTATAGCACAGTTTACATTGATAGCATTCGTCTCCCACCATCCGCAGATCCCCTGTCCCAAGCTTGTCGGCCTCGCCATCCACCTGTTCATCATCGAGGCGGCGAAAGAGGGTGTTGAACGACGGGCAGAGGGGATAGCACCGCCGGCAGCCGTTACAGATATCGAAGACCCGGCGCAGCTCCTTGTCTAGAGCCGACCCGCTCCAGAACTGTTCCGATGTCAGGTTGAAACCCATGTCGGTGTCTCCCTGCTTACCGTCCACACTCCCCGAAAGACTGTGCTATTCGATCCCCCTCGCCCCTGGCCGGAGGAGAGTGAAAGGCGGTTGGAGCAGATGGTCCTGCTGCCCCAACCGCCAGCAATGAGTGGTTCGCTCTAAATAGCGGCCGCGGGCTCCTTGCCCGAGATCTGGGTGAACCCCTTGGTGAACCGGCCCGCATGGGATTTCTCCGCCTTGGCCAAGGTCTCGAACCACTCCGCCAGCTCTTCAAAACCCTCGGTTCGAGCGGTCTTAGCCATCCCGGGGTACATCTCTGTGTATTCGTAGGTCTCCCCCTCAATTGCGGACCTGAGATTCTTCTCCGTGCTCCCGAAGGGGACATTGGTCACGGGGTCGCCCACTTCCTTGAGGAAATCCATGTGGCCGAAGGCGTGGCCCGTTTCTGCCTCTGCCGTGTCGCGGAAGAGGCCGCCTATGTCGGGGTATCCCTCGATATCCGCGACCCGAGCGAAATAGAGATAGCGGCGGTTCGCCTGTGATTCGCCTGCGAAGGCGTGCTTCAGGTTTTCCAGGCTCTTGGTTCCTTTCAGTCCTTTTACCATGATCGTCTCCTCCTTGGTTGTTTTCGGATTGAGCGTGTGTCGGCAAGGCGGCGGGCGGGGATCCTCGGCACTTCCTCTCCACTCGCGATTCACCCCATTGTTCGCCGGCCAGCCAGTTCGGTTGAGCCCTCAGTGATTCATTGCCCCTGATGATCGACAGTCAGCGCAATAGCCGTAAAATTCCACTCGATGACCCAGTACTTGGAACCGATCCTTCACCGCTGCTCGCGGGAGCTTTACCCGGCCTAGCGCCGCCTCGAAGACATCGATAATGCGCTTACAGGCGATGCAGACGGCATGGTGATGAGGTACCGGGTCGGTCTCGTAACGAGCCGCCTCGAGACCATGGCCGACGGGTGAAACGACCTTCAGGCGCACCAGCGCTTCCATGGTCTGGTAGACGGTGTTCAGAGAGATCATCGGAAACCGCTGGCGGACCTCCTGGTAGATCTGATCGACCGTCGGGTGGCCACCACGTTCACAGATAGCCTCGAAGACCGCGACTCGCTGAGGCGTGACCTTTCGACCCGATGCCCTGAACCGTTCTGTGATCGTCCTGACAGTCAGCTTCACCGTCTTACCCCCGCCTCTCTCGTTCCCCGGTCGTTTGGTGGATGATATTACTAGGAATCATTATTATTAAGGAGCGTTTACTTGTCAAGAAAAAATCTGCTACCTGATCAGATTAGTTCGCCCAAGTTCTAAGCATCGGCAAATTCCTTTGCCTATTTCACAGTCAGTACAGAACCAACGAGAAGCGCCTAGAGTGCGCCTTGCCCTGTTCGGAGACCGCACCAGTCTTGAATTTACCGGAGTTTTCATCTGCCTGTGCAAGGTCAGACCATTTCTGATGACTGGCACAGAACCTGCTCACCCATCATAGTCGGGTATTTTCTACAGAAATGTACCGACCGACTCATGCAACACTCGATCTCGATTTCCCACACAGGGAGGAGGAACACCAGTGCGAAAACGACAGATGATGAAGGCTTCGATCCTGCTTCTCCTGGGCGCAGCACTCCTCATCGCGCCGGCGATGGTTCTCGCACAGCAGGCCCCGCCTCCAGCCGCTCCCTCCGAAGCGCCGGCAGCCGCGTCGGCCGTATCGGCGCCCCCAAAGATCGACTCGGGAGATACCGCTTGGATGTTGACCTCTTCGGCCCTGGTCCTGCTGATGACCGCGCCCGGGCTCGCCCTCTTTTACGGTGGACTTGTCCGCCGAAAGAACGCGCTCGGCACGATCATGCACAGCTTTATCATCCTGGCGCTTATCACCATACAGTGGGCGTTGTGGGGGTACAGCCTCGCCTTCGGACCGGATAGGGGGGGCATCATCGGCAGTCTGGCTTGGGTCGGCCTCCGCGGCGTGGGGCTTGACCCCAATCCCGACTATGGGGCCACCATTCCCCACCAGGCCTTTATGGTCTATCAGATGATGTTCGCCGTGATCACCCCGGCTCTCATTACCGGGGCCTTCGCCGAGCGAATGAAGTTCAGCTCCTTCCTGGTCTTCACTCTCCTGTGGGCCACCTTTATCTATGACCCGCTGGCGCACTGGGTCTGGGCCATCGGTGGGTGGATACGCAAGATGGGGGCGCTTGACTTCGCCGGCGGAACCGTCGTCCACATCAGTTCAGGCGTGTCGGCCCTCGCGGCTGCCATGCTCATCGGGCGCCGCCGCGGCTACCCGCAGGAGCCGATGCCGCCACATAACCTGACGATGACGGTGACGGGCGCCTCCCTGCTCTGGTTCGGCTGGTTCGGATTCAACGCAGGGAGCGCCATCGCCGCCAACAAGCTGGCGACGAACGCCTTCGTGGTCACGCATCTCGCGACAGCGGCCGCAGCCCTGGCCTGGATGCTCGCAGAGTGGAGTTCCAGGGGCAAGCCCACCGTCCTCGGCGCAGCGAGCGGCGCGGTCGCCGGACTCGTGGCCATCACGCCGGCGTCGGGATTTGTCGGCCCGATGCCGGCCATCGCCATCGGGGCCGGCGCGGGGGTGTTTTGCTACTCCGCCTGCATTCTGAAGACGCGTCTGGGCTACGACGACTCGCTTGACGTGGTCGGCGTCCATGGCGTCGGCGGAACGTGGGGGGCCCTGGCGACGGGGCTGTTCGCCTCCAAGGCAGTCAACCCTGACGGGGCGGATGGGCTGTTCTTCGGCAATCCTGGCCAGTTGGGGATACAGGCGATCGCCGTCCTGGCCACTTGGGTCTTCGCGTTCGTCGGGACGATTATCCTATTGAAGATCGTCGATGCGATCATGGGCCTCAGGGTCAGCCAGGATGAAGAGCAGGTCGGAATCGATTTGAGCCAGCACGACGAGAACGCCTACGCCTTGTGAGCATGCGACCCCGGCACGCGGCGCCCCCCTCGCCACCCGGAATGGGCGCTGCGTACCGGGGGGGAGCTTGAGTGGGACTACCCAGTATGGCAGTGCGGAGCGAAAAGGTCAGGCTTGACCAGAAGACCGTCGGGTTCAGTGCCCTCTACGAAATTACCAAGATCTTGGGGGACCCGATGGATCTGCCGCAGGGGTTTACAGCCATCCTCAGAATCCTCAACTCATTCATGGGGATGACCAAAGGCGCCCTCAGCCTGTATGACCTAAAACGCCGCGAGCTCAGCATCGAAGCCGCATTCGGCATGACGGACGAGGAGCAGCATCGTGGTCGCTATCGTCTCGGAGAAGGGATCACCGGAAAGGTGATGAAGCTTGGCATCCCGATGGCCATTCCCGATATCAGCAAGGAGCCCCATTTCCTGAACAAAACCCGGGCCCGCGAGGCTCGCGATTTGCACGGGATCGCATTCATCTGTCTGCCCATCAAGATCGCCGGGGAGATTCTGGGGGTTCTCAGCGTTGAACGCCCTTCCCGAGACGCACGAGCATCGGTGGAAGAGGATCTCCGGGTGTTGACCGTGGTCGCCTCGCTGATCGGTCACGCGGTAAAGCTTCGCCGTGAGCAGGCCCGCAACCTGGAGGCATTGGACGGCTGGAAGGGGTTGCGCGATCTCGAACGGGAGTTGGTCATGATGGCCCTGAAGGAGACCGCCGGTGTGCAGGTGAAGGCCGCCGCCCGGTTGGGCATCACGCCGAGGCAGCTCGCCTACAAGATGCAGAAGCACCGGATCATCAAAGAGTTCCGGATCGAAAGCTGACCGTCCCCGCCCCTCGCCACCCCCTATTAATCCAGGTAAATCTTACATGTCTCGGGATGCGGATTCCGGTATCTTCTTGCGGCGATTTGAGCATTTGGTCAGATTCACACAGCCCGCCTCCGCGTGAAAATTTCCAACCTACTCCAATAGTTAGCCATCGCTAGACCACCCTATCGGGCACTTAGGCACCTGGATTGCCTTTGTATAGAGTTGGAACCTATGCCACGCTTCAGTTATGACAGAAGCATGAGGAGTACAATAGGTGCGGCGTCTCGGCTGAGTGGGTTTCAAAGTGAACCGGCACAATCTAAAGGAAAGATGATGTTAAGAGACAGGCTGGTCTCAGCCATTATCAAGGTTCTCACCAAGCCGTCGCAGAAGGGGCCGACTTGGCCCTACAACGACCTGGAGAGCCTGAAACGGCACATCCGGAAGGGGGATGTGCTCCTGGTCGAGGGCGACCAGAGGGTCAGTGAGGTCATCAAATACCTCACCCAAAGCATCTGGTCTCACGCCGCCCTCTACATCGGAGACAAGTTGCTGCGGGAAGTGCACGGGTACAGGACCACGGTGCTCCGGCAGTTCGGCGAAGAGGCGAAGTATCTGGTCATCGAGGCACTGCTCGACGAGGGGGTGGCGGCCTCCCCCCTTTCCAAGTATATCGACTCCACGATTCGCGTCTGCCGTCCCCACGGCTTGAAACCCGAAGCGCTCCAGACCACCCTCAACACGGTGATCGGCCATCTGGGGGACCAATACGACACCAAACACATCTTCGACCTTGCCCGTTATTTCTTCCCGGTCAACCTGATCCCGAGGAGATTCCGAAAGGCGGCCCTCCATCTTGGAAGCAGCGTCCCCACCCAAGTCATCTGCTCAAGCCTGATCGCAGAGGCCTTCCAGATGGTGCGCTTCCCCATTCTGCCCGAGAGGCTTTCCGGAGAGCCGCTGTCGGATCGACGGAGGCTATCCCTGCGGGAGGCGATATTCAGACAGGGGAGGCCGGAATACGCCGGCATCTTTCGGATGCCGCATCCGACCCTTATCACCGCGCGCGACTTCGACCTCTCGCCCTATTTTGAGACCATCGAGTTCAATCTCATCGAAGGGGCCAAGTTCGACTACCGGCGGCTTATCTGGGCTGATGAGCAGTGTCCTCCGACACCTCAATTGCCCTCGCCGGAACCCCGCAAGCCGGACCTTCCTATGAGGTCGATCTTTCACGGACCAGGGGCACACCGGGCCTGGAACCAGATGAACGAGCTGGTGGGGGGCGGGATGAGGCTGTGGGGGCGATGCTTGATGAAGAGCCGTCGTACGGTCTTCTCATGGACTCGGAGGATCAGGTCGTCTCATACCCAACGAGCCTAGCGATGTCGGTCCTGGGTCGTGGGTCGTAAGGCATCCACTTGACATGCTGTGACTCGAATGGTAATGTCTACTTGAGATTGGAGCGCTCAAAGGTCAGTGTAGGATGCGGCGATCACGTAGGCTAAGTCGGGCACTTTTGAGATGCTTCGCGATCAGCGCCACAGTCGCGATTGCTCTCGCCTGCCCCGTCGGCATGGTGGCTCATGCTCATATGTCGCAGATGATGGGCCACGAAATGCCCACCCAGGGTCCGGAGGCGATGTGTGGTACGCTGTGTGGCGTTCTCCCAGATCCTGTCGGCGTTGAGTCGCAAGGATTTCTCCTCGGACAGATTCCCGTTCCCCCAGCTCCAAATCCATCTTCGTCGGTCCGGCCGATCTTCCACCCCCCTCCTCTCGCCTGATCTCTCTCTACAAGATCTGAACGCTTCCGGTCGCCACGCCCACGCTCGGGCCGCTTGACGCGCTGTTGCCGGCGTATTCTTCCCCTCACCCTAACCCTCTCCCCAGCTGGGGAGAGGGGACAATACGGGAGCCCTCTCTCCACCCCGGGGAGGGGGAACGGTGCGGAAACCCTCTCGCTCGCGGGAAAAGGCGAGCAGCGGGCGCTGGCGACCACATATGCCAATCCGATTTCTCGACACTCGTTCGAGAGGTGAAGCGATGCCTCATCGGAACTCTCTACTGACTGGAACTCTGCTCCTGCTGTTAGCGATCACGCCTTGCGCTGCGCAGCAATCGCTGACGTTGACGTTGGAAGCCGCACCAACGCTCTCCGACCTGATCACAGAAGCGCTCAGGTCGAACCCCTTGATCCTTGCAGCCCGCAAAGCAGTTGAGGCCGCTCAGGCCAGGATCATTCCAGCCCGATCTCTCGACGATCCTGAGCTGAATCTCGAAAGTTGGGCCATTCCCATCAGTCAGCCTACGAACCTGAATCAGGCCAATATGCACATGGTGAACCTCCGCCAGCGGTTCCCGTTCCCCGGCAAGCTTCGACTACGCGGAGAGGTGGCCTCCCAGGAGGAGACCATGGCGGTGGCCCGCTACCGAGCAAAGGAGCGAGAGGTCATCGCTGCGGTCAAAAAGGGCTACTACGATCTGTTCATGGCGGATCGGAACATTCAGATCACCAACGAACAGCTTGAGATCCACGAACGGGCCCTGCGAGCGACCGAGGCCAGGTACACCGTTGGTAAGACCTCTCAAGCCGATGTAGTGAGGGCGCAGGTAGAACACAGCGATATCATCAACCGCCTGATCGTCGCAGAGCAGGAGCGGGAATCGGCCGAGGCGAAACTCAACGTGCTGCTCAACCGCCCGACCGATGCGCGGATCGGCAGGACCGCTGAGCTGGAGCCGTCACCCGCCACGACACTTGAGCAAAATGAGCTCTACCGGCTCACGATCGAGTCAAGCCCGGAGCTCCGAGAGGCCGCCTCTGGCGTGAAGCGTGCAGAGCTTTCCCATGAGCTGGCAATACGAAATCAGAGATACCCCGACTTCATGCTCGGCCTCGGTTACTGGTACACCCCACAGGGGAACTTCCAGCACACCTATTCTGGGATGCTCACCCTGACGATTCCATTCTTCTGGACGAAGGCCAAGCACGACAAAGAGGTCGAAGAGGCATCCGCGCAGATCGGCAGAGCGGAGGCCGGCTACCGGGCCATGAAAAACCTCGCGTTCCTCGAGGTCCGGGACAACCTGCTCAAGTTGAACGCCGCCCGGAAATCGCTGACCCTGTATCGGACCGGCTTGCTTCCCCTGACCGAGTTGTCGTTGAAGGCCGCCGAGGCGGCCTATCAGACCGGTCGCCTGGAATTTACCGGGTTGCTGGAGGCCGAGCGCGCCCTTCGGGATGTCCGTCTTGGCTACTATCGAGCCGTTGTCACTCTCGAACAAAGTCTGGCCGATCTCGAGCGGGCGGTTGGCCGCGACATCTTTCAGTAGGGAGGAGGATCATCATGGACAGGAAGAGATGGCAGACCCCCGCGTTCATTGTTCTGGTTGCCCTTGCGGCTGGCTGCAACAGGGGAGATCAGCCGAAGGGCGATCAGGCACGGGCAGGCCGGGAGGTGACGGAGCCCGCGAAGGAGATGGCCGGGATGCAGACGAAGGACATGCCCGGAATGGCGATGTCGGGGGGCGAGGTTATGGTTGACCCGGCCAAGCAGCAGCTCATCGGGATGCGAATGGTCGAGGCGACCTATCAGCCCCTTGAAAAGACGATCCGGACAGTGGGGAGGGTCGATTACAATGAGCGGAAACTGAAGCAGATCAACGCGAAGACCGAAGGATGGATCGAGCGCCTCTACGTGGACTTCACCGGCCAATTGGTCAAGCGAGGCGACCCCCTCTTCACCCTCTACAGCCCGGAGCTCGTCTCGACCCAGGAAGAATATCTCCTTGCGCTACAGGCGAAGCAACAGACCAGTTCCAGCCCATTCCACCACGTTGCGGCAGGTGGGAGCTCCCTTCTGGAGGCGGCCCGACGGCGGCTTCAACTCTGGGACGTCACCCCGGAGCAGATCGCTGACCTCGAGCGGAACGGCCGGCCGTCCAAGACGCTGACCTTAGTCTCGCCCATCGATGGCTTCGTGATTGAGAAGACGGCGCTCGAAGGAATGCGGGTGGAGCCCTCGATGGTTCTGTATAAGATCGCCGATCTCTCCAGCGTCTGGATCTATGCCGACATCTACGAGTACGAGCTTCCGCTCGTGCGCGTGGGACAGCAAGCCACCGTGCGCCTCTCGTACGAGCCCGGGCGGACGTTTCAGGGGCGGGTCGTGTACGTCTACCCCTATCTCGACAGCAAGACCAGAACGGCCAAGGTTCGCCTCGAACTCCCGAACACAGGTGACCGGAGGCTGAAGCCGGGGATGTTCGCAGACATCGAGCTGAAGGTGGCGCTGGGACGACGGTTGGCCGTCCCTCAAGAAGCGATCCTGGATTCGGGGACAAGACAGATCGTGTTTGTGGAAAAAGGCAAAGGTCACTTCGAGCCGAAGGAGGTGACGCTCGGTCTCAGGGTCGATGGCCGTCAAGAGATCGTCTCAGGGCTCACGCCGGGGACCCAGGTGGTGGCCAGTGCGAACTTCTTTCTCGACTCGGAGAGCAGACTTCGCGAATCGATGGGGCTCATGGCCGGCATGGCCGGCATGGAACGGATGCGGACAGGCGGGATGGAAGGGATGCAGGGGATGGAGAAGACTGAGCCCGGCGCGCAGATGACCGCGAAGGCTCCCACAGGCCCGCAAGAGAAGCGGGTTAACGACATTACCCTCACCTTCTCGACCGTCCCCTCGCCCCCCAAGGTCGGCCAGAACCTCCTGCGAGTTCGGTTGACCGACAGCACGGGCGAGGTGATCAGGAACGCCAAGGTCTCGTTCAGCTTCACCATGCCGATGCCCGGGATGAGCGCAGTCAAAGCCGATGGCTCCCTCACCAAAGACGGGTCCTTCGAGACCAAAGCCCTTCTCGGGATGGGCGGCACCTGGCAGGTGACCGTGAAGGTGACCATCCCGGGCAAGCCTGAGATCGAACAGATGTTCGCCGTAGGTGCAGGAGGCGGGCAGTGATCGAGCGCCTGATCGCCTGGAGCGCCAGGAACCGTTTCTTTGTCGTTCTCAGCGTGATCTTTCTGTCGCTCTGGGGGGTCTATGCGATTCGAGGCGTCCCACTCGACGCGATCCCGGATCTCTCCGACGTCCAGGTCATCGTCTTCACCGACTGGCCCGGCCGAGGCCCCGATCTGGTCGAGGACCAGATCACCTATCCCATCATCAGCAAGCTCATCTCTGCTCCCCAGGTCAAGTTCGTCCGAGGCCAGTCCTTCTTCGGTCTCTCCTTTGTCTATGTGATCTTCGAGGACGGAACCGACATCTACTGGGCTCGCAGTCGGGTCCTCGAATACCTGCAAGGGGTCGCGGGCAGGCTACCCGAGGGGGTCGTCCCGACCCTGGGCCCTGACGCCACCGGGGTTGGGTGGGTGTATCAGTATGCCGTCATCGACCGGAGCGGACGGTATGACCTCTCGCAACTGAGAAGCCTCCAAGATTGGAACCTCCGCTACGCACTGGCGAGCGTTCCCGGCGTCGCCGAGGTGGCGAGCGTGGGAGGCTTCGTGAAGCAGTACCAGGTGAACGTCAATCCGAATGCCCTGCTGGCTTATAACACCCCACTCAAGGAGGTCATCGAAGCGATCCGCCGCAGCAACAACGACGTCGGCGGGCGAGCCATCGAAGCGTCGGGAACCGAATACATGGTGCGGGGACGGGGATATATTCGGTCGGTGGCTGACCTCGAGAGCGTCCCCATTGGAACCGGCGGCCAGGGGACTCCAATTCTGCTGCGAGATATCGCGAAGGTCCAGATCGGCGCCGACATGCGGCGGGGGATCACCGACTACAACGGCGAGGGCGAGACCGTCGGGGGCGTGATTGTCATGCGGTATGGCGAAAACGCCCTCACCGTGATCAACGCTGTCAAGGCAAAGCTCGAGCAGATCAAGCCGGCCCTGCCTGAGGGCATCGAGATCGTCCCGGTCTACGATCGCTCCAGTCTCATCCAGCGTGCCATTGCCACGCTCAAAGAGAAGCTGATCGAGGAGACGATCATCGTCAGCCTGGTCTGTATCGTCTTCCTCTTCCATCTGAGGAGCGCGCTGGTGGCGATCCTCATCCTCCCGATCGCCATCCTCCTCTCCTTCATCCCGATGTACTACATGCGCCTCACGTCCAACATCATGTCCCTAGGGGGGATCGCCATCGCCATCGGGGCCATGGTCGATGCGGCAATCGTCATGATTGAGAATGCGCACAAACATCTGGAGCGATGGGAACACGAGGGGAAGCCGGGCAATCGCGCCCAGGTCATCATCGAGGCGGCCAAGGAGGTCGGCAAGCCGCTCTTCTTCTCGCTTTTGGTCATCACGGTCTCCTTCATCCCGGTCTTCACCCTGGAAGCGCAAGAGGGGCGCCTGTTCAAACCGTTGGCCTATACGAAGACCTTTTCCATGTTCTTCGCCTCCCTCCTGTCGGTCACCCTTGCCCCGGGCCTGATGTTGTTCCTCATCCGGGGGCGGATCGCCCCCGAATCAAAGAATCCCATCAATCGGATCCTGATCCGGCTCTACCATCCGGCTGTCAAGGCTGTGCTTCGGTTTCCCAAGACCACGCTCGTGATCGCCCTGATCGCCCTTGCCTCAACCATTCTCCCCTTCCTCCGGCTCGGCTCAGAATTCATGCCGCCGCTCCACGAAGGGACGATCCTCTACATGCCCTCGGCCCTACCCGGACTCTCCGTCACTCCAGCGGCCCGCATCCTTCACATTCAAGACAAGCTTCTCCGCCGATTCCCCGAGGTGCAGTCGGTCTTCGGCAAGATCGGCAGAGTCGAATCGCCGACCGACCCGGCCCCGATCATGATGGTGGAGACCCTTGTCGAGCTCAAGCCGGAGTCGGAATGGCGCAAGATCGGACGAAATCGGTGGTATTCGCGCTTCACGCCCGAGCCCCTGAAGAAGCTCCTCAGGCCGATCTGGCCCGAGGATCGCGCCATGACCTTCGACGAGCTGGTGGACTCGATGGACGCCCAGATGCGCTTCCCCGGCATGCCCAACGTCTGGTGGATGCCGATCCAGACCAGGACCGAGATGCTTGCCACCGGATTCCGGAGCGTGCTCGGGCTCAAGATCTTCGGTCCCGACCTGCGGGTAATCGAGCAGATCGGAAAGGAGATCGAGTCGGCCATCGGGATGGTCCCGGGAACCCGGAGCGTCCTGTCAGAGCGAACGACCGGTGGTTACTTCATCGACTTCTCCGTTCGACGTCAGGAAGCCGCGCGTTACGGCCTGCAGGTGATGGATGTAGAGGACCTGATCGAGACCGCCATCGGTGGAAAGGAGATCTCGATGACCATTGAGGGGCGGGAGCGGTATCCTATTCAGGTCCGGTATCCCCGCGAGCTGCGGGACGATATCGAGGCGCTCAAGCGGGTTCTGGTCCCCACTCCTATGGGGGCTCAGGTCCCGATGGCTCAACTGGCCGACCTCAGGATCACGACAGGTCCGCCCTCGATTCGGGACGAGGGCGGCGCCCTGGTAGGCTATGTCTTCATCGATGTGACGGGGCGTGACCTGGGTGGCTATGTGGATGAAGCAAAAAAAATGATCGCTCAGATGGTCAAGATCCCCAAAGGGTATTACTTGAGCTGGGCGGGGCAGTTCCAATACTTCGAGCGCGCCAAGGCTCGTCTCGCCATCGTGATCCCTCTGACCCTGATGATCGTATTTGTCCTTCTCTACCTCAGCACGCGAGTGGTGACCAAGGTCTTCATCGTGCTGCTGGCGGTCCCCTTCTCCCTGATCGGGGCGATCTGGCTCCTCTATCTCCTCGGGTATAACCTGAGCGTGGCGGTGTGGGTCGGGATCATCGCGCTCGCCGGCGTCGATGCCGAAACCGGAATCGTGATGCTTCTCTACCTGGACAACGCCTATGAAACACGACAGCGCGAGGGGCGCATGACAAACAAGGCAGACCTTCTGGAGGCGATCGAGGAGGGGGCTGTGCAGCGGATCAGGCCCAAAATGATGACCGTCATGGCGATCCTCATGGGGCTGCTCCCGATCATGTGGAGCCACGGGACCGGGGCCGACGTGATGAAGCGGATCGCCGCTCCGATGATCGGCGGGATCGTGACCTCGTTCCTTCTCGAGCTGTTGATCTACCCGGTCATCTTTGAGATCTGGCGAGGCTGGCAAAACAGGAAAGCCTTCAACGCAACTGAGCAAGGGCGACCGGTGGCGATCTAACCGAATCGTAGTCAACAGCGATATTTGACCCCCAGCGGATTTTGCTCTATTCTAATTTTCGGGTTGATAGGGCACCAGGCGACACCTTGCGGAAGAGAAAGGGACCGACACATGCCAAGATACCTCTCCGGCTCATCGTCGATACGGGCGGCCAGCTTGTTGCTATTGGCCCTAGCGTTTGGGGTGGTCGCTGGAACACCCGATTCACCGGCCAATGACCCACGACCAGAGGAGGGACACCCGGCGCCTGATTTTGCGCTCAGGACGCCCGAAGGAAAGACCGTCCGACTCTCCGACCTTCGGGGCAAGAAGGTGGTGCTCATCAACTTCTGGGCCACCTGGTGCCCCCCCTGCCGGCTGGAGATGCCGACGATGCAACAGATCTACACCGAATACAGGGGGAAGGGGTTCGAGGTTCTGGCCATCAACATCGAGCCTGACGCGAAGGAGGAGATCGGGGACTTCATGAAAGAGCTTCGCCTCACCTTCCCGGTGCTACTCGATTCCGACATGAAGGTTACTCGCACGTACCGACTCATCGGCCTTCCCGTCTCGATGCTGATCGACCGCCAGGGGATCATACGCTCCAAGGAGATCGGATACCACGACTGGACCGACAAAGAGTCGAGGAAACGCGTTGAGAGCCTCCTGAAGTAGCCCGAGCCTCCAGGGCCCCTCGCCTTCTTTCCTCGTCAACCTGGCGCCTGGAACCCGGAACATGGAACGGCCCCTCGGGCTGCGCCCCTCTTGAGCATCACCTCCTCTCCCATGCCTAGAAGATAACCAATCGTCAGAACATCGATTCTCACATTTTTGTCGGTTTCGCTATTTTCGTATCACGGTGTTGGTTGCTCAAAGCCCCTGCACCACCCGCTGTTCCTTCTGCTTAGCCTCATAACTTTCTGTCTTTCCAGGACAATATGACCATTGCCCCGTCTCGCCTCTTCAAGTCCTCCCATCGCCATGCGCCGCTCTCCTGCCCTGGCTCGCTTCTTGCGAAGTTGATAGGCGACGATCAGGCAATCGATCGCTGAATGTCGATGGGAAGACAGAGCGTGAAGGGAGGGTGCGAAATGCTCCAGGGTTGGGTTGACGAGGTCGAATCAGAGGTCTTGCAACATCTTCGCGGCCACGAACCCGTCAGCCTCCAGGCACTTGCCTCTGTGATGAACATCTCTGAGGCGCTCGCGCTCTCCTACATCGCGATCCTTGCCCGTGAAGGCAAGGTGACCATTGGCGGGCTGGGCATCCGCGATAGTTGAGATCGCCTCATTGTGAGTCCGACAGAGTCAGTCAAAGCGTTCTTCGCGCTCGAGGCAGGCACCACCGAGTCGGCTTAGCTCTGTAACCAACGTGAAAGGGGGGGCGACAATGAATTTGAGCTTGCCACATCTGATGATTGCCAGGGTGTTGATCGGGGGAGCGTTCCTCGTGGCCGCGGTCACCGGCATCCCGGCCGCATGGGCGCAAGACGCAAGGGACAGGGAGATCCAAGAGCTCAGGCAGCGGCTTGACCGCTTGGAAAAAGAGCTTAGCGTCAGGAAAGAAGCGCCTCCTGCCCCGGCGGCCGCGCCCGCGGAGGCACCACAAAGTATCGGCGACCGGATCAAGACGTTGGAGGAAACGATCAAGAGCACCCCGCTCTTCGCCGTAATCAAGGATTGGAACTTCGGGGGGCATGCCGCCGTCTCCTATAACTATAACTTCAATAACCCGAATAGCCGGAGCAACGCGGCAGCCGACAACCTCTTCTTTCGGGTCTTCGACGATAAGGCGAACCAATTCACCATCAACCAGGCGGAGCTGTGGATCGACAAGCCAACCACGACAGAATCGCCCATCGGCTTCGGCGTCGATTTCATCACCGGAAGAGACGCCAAGAAGATTCATTCCCTGGGACTCGGCGATTCCGAGGATGTTTTCGACTTGACCCAGGCCTACGTGACTTACAAGGCTCCGATCGGCAAGGGTCTCGACCTGAAAGCCGGCAAGTTCGTGACGCTGCACGGAGCTGAGGTGATCCGGCGGACCGGCAATTTCAATGTCTCCCGTTCGATCCAGTTCGGCAATGCCATCCCGTTCACTCATACCGGCGTCACGGCGACTTACCCCTTCACAGACTGGCTCACGGTGACGGCCGGCATCGTCAACGGTTGGGACAACTCTGACGACAACAATAACGAGAAGTCGTTTCACGGAATGGCGACGATCACACCCCTGAAAGATTTGACCGTGATTCTCGGGGGCACCTGGGGAGCGGAGCAAACCGACAGGACCAGTCCGAAACGAGGGTTGCTCGATTTCCTCGTCACGTATAAGCCCATCTCGCCCTTGACCCTCACCGTCAACTACAACTATGGCTCCGAAGATGAGGCATCCGGAGTTGGAACGCCGACAGCCACCTGGCACGCCATCTCGGGATATGCGGTCTACGACATTACCGACAAGGTTTCTGTCGGCGTCCGTGGGGAGTATTTCAAGGATGAGAATGGGTTCCGGCTTGGATTAGATCCCAATACGGGAACGCCATTTGACGTCTGGGAGTTCACGCTGACCGGCCGCTATAAACTCTTCGATCACGTCTTTGCCAGCGTCGAATACCGACACGACCAAGCGACGGATTCCGCGAAGGTCTTCGATGACGGCGATGGGAAGTTCAACGCTAGATCGCAGGACACGATCGCGTTCGAGTTGGTCTATCAGTTCTAGCGAAAGCGGGTGATGGCAGCCGGGGGAGGCTGCTGCACGTCCCACAATGGCGTCGGGACACACACTCAGGAGGTGCAACGTGTTGGTAAAGAACAGTACACTTCGGTTAGTGATGGGGGCGGTCCTTGCGTTGATGCTCGTCGGCACTGCAGGCATGCTCTGGGCTGAAGAGGCGGCCCCGCAGGCCGCCGCGGCACCTGTCGCCGCGGCAGTCGCCTTTACGAAAGAGATGGCTGATGCCATCAAGGACTACAAGATCGCGATGGACACCATCTGGGTTCTGGTGACGGCGTTTCTGGTTTTCTTCATGAACCTCGGCTTCGGCATGGTCGAGTCGGGGCTCTGCAGGGCCAAGAACGCCGTGAACATCCTCTCGAAGAATTTCATCGTCTTCGCCATCTCCTCCCTGGCCTTCTATATCATCGGCTGGGGGCTGATGTTCGGAGACGGCACGGGGCTCCTGGGCCTGAAGGGCCTGTGGTTCGTGAGCGGAGCCGACAACAGCCCCGCCATGGGTGACGCCTATCAGGGAGTCTACTCGGCGATCAACTGGACCGGAGTCCCGATCTGGGCGAAGTTCTTCTTCCAGCTCGTCTTTGCCGGGACGGCAGCCACCATTGTGTCGGGGGCGGTGGCGGAGCGGATCAAGTTCGGCTCCTTCATCCTCTTCTCGTTTGTCATGGTAGGGATCGTCTACCCCGTGGTCGGCCACTGGGTCTGGGGCGGTGGGTGGCTGCAGAAGCTCGGCATGTGGGACTTCGCCGGGTCAACGGTGGTCCACTCGGTCGGCGGATGGGCGGCGCTGGCCGGAATCATCATGCTCGGACCGCGAATCGGAAAGTACACGAAAGATGGAAAGGTCAATCCCATCCCTGGCCACAATATGACATCCGCCACGATCGGCTGCTTCGTGCTCTGGTTCGGGTGGTTCGGCTTCAATCCCGGCAGCACCATGGCCGCATCCTGGGGCGACATCGCCCGAATCGCCGTCACCACAAACAGCGCGGCGGCCGCGGCGGCCTTTAGCGCCACCCTCGCGGCCTGGTTCACGCTTGGGAAACCCGATCTCTCGATGACACTGAACGGCTGCCTTGCAGGATTGGTGGCGATCACCGCACCCTGCGCCTTTGTCAGTGTCGGCAGCTCTGTGATCATCGGCTTGATCGCCGGGGTCGTGGTCGTCTCTGCGGTCCTGATGTTTGACAAGGTGAAGATCGATGATCCCGTGGGAGCCACCTCAGTCCACTTGGTCTGCGGAATCCTCGGCACGCTGTTTATCGGCCTCTTCGCCCAGGACTCCATCATGCCCAAGACGACCGGAAACGGGCTCTTCTTCGGCGGGGGGCTGACACTGCTCAAAGCCCAGGCGATTGGCGTGGTCGCCGCGGGCGCCTTCACGTTCGCCATATCTCTGGTCGCTTGGGCGCTCATCAAGATGGCCATGGGAATCCGCGTCAGTGCGGAGGAAGAGTTGGAAGGGCTCGACTATGGCGAGCACGGCATGACGGCCTATCCGGACTTCCAGGCGGTGACGACCTCGCTGGGGACGGGGCGCCCTGCGGTGGCCTCGGGGTACGAAATGAGCGCGGTGACAGTCCCGAAGAAAGCTCCAGCGCACCGATAGTGTGTCGCCTCCACCATTAGATCCATGCGCAGAAGGGTGGTGATCATCGACGACAGCCTCGATTCGCGAGCTACGCTCAGAAAGGCGCTAGTAAAGCTCGGCTTCGACGTGATCGGAGAGGGGGCGAGGGGCTCCGAAGCGATTCGGCGCGCACAAGAGTTGGAGCCCGACGCGCTCTTCCTCGCGGTGGGTCTCCCGGATATGGACGGGCTGAGCGCAGCCGCCCAGATCCTGGAGGCCCATCCCCTCCCTATCATCATCCTGAGCGGCCAACTCAGCCCGGAGCTGGTCCAGCGCGCAAAGGAGGCCGGGGTCATGGCCTACATGGTGAAACCGCTTCGAGAAGAAGAACTGCTACCGGCGATTGAATTGGCGGTTTCCCGATTCGAGGAGTTCATGGCCCTGCGGAAAGAGAACGCGGACCTGAAGCGGACTCTTGAGGATCGGAAACTCATCGAACGCGCAAAAGGCGTCCTGATCGAACGGGACAAGATCTCGGAACAACAGGCATTTGCGAGGATCCAAAGAGCCAGCATGAACACCCGGCGACCGATGGCTGAGATCGCCCAGGCCATACTGCTCAGCGAAGAGACCGTCGGAAGGAGCTCCGAGCGACCCCAGCGGTGAATGCCGCGGGTCGCATGAAGTCACGTCGCAGGCCTGACTCATGAACTGATCGGAATGCGCTGACGCATTCCTCCACACGGCAAGGGCGCCGTTCCCCAAAGAAGGGGCGGCGCCTTCGTCTTTTCAACCCTCCGTATGGGAGGCGAGATGAACAAGATCGAGGAGTACAAGCGAGAGAAAGACGGCCTGGATGTCGGCAAGGAGATCGACACGTTCGCCGAGCAGGGCTGGAAGGCCATCCCTGAGAGCGACGTTGAACGGCTC
>JACPQX010000139.1 GCA_016190255.1 Candidatus Methylomirabilis oxygeniifera
ACGTTTAGGCATGCGCCATATCTGGCTCGTGCCAGACGCCTCTGCCTCTCCCGTTCCCTGTTGCCCGGGAGACCTCATGATTGGGTCCCTCACCGATCTCCAGGAGGTGCTTCTGTGAGCGCCTCCACGATCCACGCGGGAGGCATCATCGCGGCCGGGCAGGGTTCACGGTTAAAGCGGGATGGTTTCAAGATGCCGAAGCCGGTTGTGCCGGTCGCAGGTGTCCCGTTGATCCAGCGCGTGGTAGCCCAGTTTGCGGAGGTGGGCATCACGCGCCTACAGGTCATCTTCAATGAGGATGGGCGGGAGTGTGCGGCATTCATCCGGGAGCGTTTCCCGAACCTCGACATCCGCTGCATCGTGAAAAACACTCGATCATCGTACGAAAGCTTCTGGGAGGTCGGCCGCGTCTCGGGGCCAGGTCGAATCCTGATGTCAACCGTGGACTGGATCTGCCCAGGCCAGAGGTTTCGCCAGTTCGTTGATCGCGCCCGGCGCTGTTCAGATGCCTCGGCCGTCCTGGCGGTCACGCCGTTCGTGGGCGGCGAGAGGCCTCTCTGGGTGTCCCTGGACCGATCCGGGCGCGTGACAGGCATCGGTGGCGGCGCGGGTGAGGTTGTGACTGCCGGACTCTATCTTGTATCCGGCGCGATCTTTGACCGGGCCCCTCATCCCTCTGCGTTTGGGCGGCTTCGCGACTTCTTGACGTGGCTGGTGGCTTGCGGAGAACCCGTCTACGGGGTGGCGATTGAACAGGTCATCGACGTGGATTGCGCCCAGGATCTCCGCTTGGCGGAAAAGGTCGCGCGTGATGAGGCGTTGGAACCCAGCGAGTCGCGCGGAGGCCTTCTAGCATGATGCCGTGCTGCTGGGGGGTTTTCCGGGAGCGTCAGCACTCGCCTGGACGAGAATTCGATGACACAGAGATCCTGAAGCTCGTGGCCAAACACCTCGAGGCAACGGGCTACCGGGTGATCCTCAAGACGCCGGAGAATCTTGGGGGGGGTGACGAGCCGCTTCCGGCGCTGGTGTTCTTGATGTGCGAGCGGACGGACGCCCTTGCCTTCCTTGAGACGCTGAAGGCGAAGGGGATCCCGCACGTGAACCCTCTGCAGGCGGTGCTGAACACCTATCGGGATCGAATGATCCGTCTCCTGGTCGCCGCAGCAGTTCCGATTCCGGAGAGCCATATTGTCCCCAGTGACCCTTCCGGCCTCGATCAGAATGTGACGCTTCTCGGGACGTATCGGTTCCCGGCGTGGGTCAAGCGAGGCGATGTCCACAATACGAGGGAAGGGGATGTCGAGTTCGTGCGGTCCCCGGAGGAGCTACGGGAGGCTGTGGCAGCGCTGCATGGCAGAGGCATCCCCCGTGTCGTGCTGCAGCGGCATGTTGCAGGAGATCTGATTAAGTTTTACGGGGTCGGGCGGCCCCGCAGGGGAGATCGGAGCGGCGTGTGGTTCCGGTGGTTCTATCATCGGGACCAGCAACTGGCTCGGCATCCGTTTTCAGAGAAGGCGCTGCAGACCGTAGCCGGGAGAGCAGCTCGGGCGCTCGGCCTGGAGATATACGGGGGTGACGCAATCGTCACGTCCGACGGAGAGATCTTTCTTATCGACATCAATGCCTGGCCCTCTTTTGCGCTGTACCGTGAAGAGGCCTCCCACCAGATCGCTCAGTGGCTGCTGCGTCTCCTCACTGACCGGACATCTCGATGAAGCGAAGGGTACCTGGAACGCGATCGAAGGCGATTGTCGGCCGTGAGCAACGCCACATGGCGCCGGGCCTCCAGTCGATCGCGCTCTATTCCGGATTGGCGATAGCCAAGGGAACCGGGTGTACATTGATCGATGAGGATGGAAATCGGTATCTCGACTTCATCGCTGGGATCGGCGTGGGCAGCGTCGGGCATACGCACCCCTACTATGTCGAGGCGATGAAGGCGCAGATCGAGCGTGTGACATTCGGAAGCTTCACCACGGAGAGCCGGGCTCGCTTCCTGGAGCTGTTGGCATCGGTCACGCCGGGGCGGCTCAAGCGAATCCAACTGTACTCCGGCGGGGCCGAGGCGGTGGAGGCCGCCTTTCGACTCGCGAAGTCGGCGACAGGCAAGTTTGAGTTTGTGGGCTTCTGGGGAGCGTTTCATGGCAAGACGGGTGGGGTCTTGGGATTGATGGGCGATGACTTCAAGAAACAATTGGGCCCGTTCATGCCTGGTCTCTACAGCGCCCCGTACGCCAACTGCTATCGCTGCCCCTTGCAGCTTCGGTACCCCGACTGCGGCATCGCCTGCGCCGACTTTCTGCGCCAGGTGATCCGGTATCAGACCCAGGGCCAGATCGCCGCGATCATTGTGGAGCCGATGCAGGGGACCGCCGGCAATGTGATTCCACCCTCTGGATTCCTGAGCGCGGTGCAGTCGATCGCCAAGGAGTTCGACGCCCTGTTGATAGCCGACGAAATGCTCACGGGGTTCGGGAGGACCGGGCTGATGTGGGGCTGTGACCACGAGCCGATAGTGCCCGACGTGTTAACCGTTGGGAAGGGGATGGGAGGAGGGTTCCCGGTCAGTGGGGTGATCTCGACGCAAGCACTGATGGCGAGTAAGCCCTTCGGCAATCCGAGTGGAAGCTCCTCAAGCTATGGAGGCAATCCGCTCGCCACGACGGCCGGGCTGGCCACCCTCGACATCATCCTGAAGGAGCGTCTCGTTGCGAATGCAGAGCGGGTCGGCGCGGTCATGCTGAAACGGCTGGAGGCCATGCAGGAGAAGTACCGTTTTATAGGGGACGTGCGGGGCAGGGGGCTCTTGATAGGGATCGAGCTGGTCAAGGACAAGCGGACCAAGGAGCCGCTTCCGCGGCCGGTCACACAGAAGCTGTTTAGGGCCTGCCTCCAGAGGGGGCTCTTGGCTATGTGCTACTCGTACAACATCCGGATCAATCCGCCGCTCACTATTACCGAGGAGGAGGCATTAGAAGGCCTGGCCATTCTCGACGAGGCGTTTGCCGACTTAGAAAAGACAGGGTATATGGGATAGGGTGGAGGGTATAGGGGTGAGACAAACCGCCGGTTTTTCTCTATACCCTAAACCCTGCATTTGATGATGTTGAAGGGCGCCATCGTCGGTCTTGGAAATGTCGCGATTCATGGGCATCTGTCCGGATGGGAGGGATGCGATCGAGCCGAGATCGTTGCCGCCGCTGACTCTCTGGAGTCGCGGCTCGTTCAACAGCGATCGCGACTTCCCGGCGCCAGGTTTTACACCGATGTTGGGGCGCTCTTGGAGTCCGAGGCGCTGGACTTTATCGATGTCTGCACGCCGCCCGGGACGCATGCAGCCATTGTCCACCTGGCTCTGGGGCGAGGGGTACACGTGTTGTGTGAAAAGCCGCTCGTCCTCTCACTTGAAGAGCTACGTGTGGTGGGCGAGGCCCGGGCGAAGCGCGGCTGCGTCCTGTATACCGTTCACAATTGGCGGTACGCGCCAATCATCATGAAGGCCACAGACTTGATACGGAGCGGGTCGATCGGAGCGGTGCGCCGCGTGAGATGGGAGACGTTTCGTCATGGGCCTGTCCTGAGTGCCGTCCAGGGCGCACGGTCCGACAACTGGCGACTTGATCCGGGCATGGCGGGCGGCGGCGTGCTTCTTGACCACGGTTGGCACGCCCTCTATGTCATTCTACAGTGGGTGGGAGAAGGTCCCCAGACGGTCGCCGCCTCGCTTGAGAAGCGCGAGCGCCCGGATTGGCCCGTCGAGGATACGGCGACCCTCCAGTTGGGCTTTCCCGAAGCGGTGGCGGATGTCTTTTTGACGTGGGCCTCGTCTCGGCGGGAAAATCGCGCGGAGGTCGTCGGGACCCGCGGGACGATCCGGGTGGAGGATGAGACATTGATTCTGGCGGATGGAAGGGGTGAAAGGAGCTGGAGATTTGAACAGCCGCTTTCACAGGGCTCCTATCATCCGGAGTGGTTCTGTCAGGTCAGGGAAGACTTTCTGTGTGAGATCGCGGGCGGGACGCAGAAGGGTGAAAACCTGGTTATGGCCTCGCTCTGTGTGCAGCTTGTCCAGCTCGCCAAGGAATCCCACAGCAGAGGGGGTCAGCCCTCGGCGCTTCGCTGAGGGCTCATGGCTGGATCGAGATGACGCGGAACCGATCCACGATCCTGATCGTTATCACCAGGGGTTCAGAGGGGATCTCCCCGGAGACCGCCGTGGCCGGTGTTCCGTTGCTTCGGCGTGTCGTGATGGGTGCCCGCCGTGCGGGATTCCACGACATCCAGGTCGTTGATTCCGGCCAACCAGGGCTCGCGAGGCTCCTGGAGGGGACGGGGGCGGTCTTGCTTTCCCCTGGCGGGTTGGCCAATCAGTCGCGCTCCGCGCGCGTGTTGGTGCTGGCGTCCGATTTGCTCTCACGTCCCTTGTTGCTCCAACGCCTTTCGGAGATGCCGTTGCGCGCCGGGACGATGCATGTCCCGGCCAGTGGGATCGCGGCCGTCGAGACGGTCGATGCCCAGGGGTTTCTCTCATCGCTCGGTCGAACAAACGATGCTGCGTCCGTGTTCTCCCGACTTGAGGGCGCCTATCAAAAAACAGGCGCCCTCACGGACGGAGCAGGCTGGATTCGGGTCTCCAAACGCGAAGACCTTCCCACGGCCGAGCAATGGCTTATGCGTGGCCTGATCAAGGACACGGAAGGTTTCATGTCGAGGCACGTTGAACGGAAGATCTCGCTCGCGATCACCAGAAGGCTCGTCTCAACGGGCATTACCCCGAATCAGATGACGGCCGTGAGCGTGGCGATCGGGTTGCTGGGAGCGCCGTTGTTCCTCTCCTCCGCGCCTTCTTATGAGTTGGGAGGTGCGCTCCTGTTCCTGTTGCATTCGATCTTGGACGGTTGCGATGGGGAGATCGCCAGGCTCAAGTATCTGGAGTCTCGCCGTGGCGCCATTCTGGATTTTTGGGGTGATAATCTCGTGCACTCGGCGGTATTTGTGTGCATAGGTCTGGGATGGCGGAAGGCCGTTAAGGCCACGTTTCCTCTCATCTTGGCGTTCTTCGCGGTGGTAGGGACGCTCCTGTCGGCCGGGTTCGTGTACCGGCGATCCCTACGCGTGAACACGTCCGAGGCATCCCTCATTACTTCCGTGGCCCCCTCCGAGACACCATCCCGTCTCTCCGCCTTTGCCGATGGCCTCTTAAGGCGGGATTTCATTTATCTCGTCGTGGTGCTGTCGGCGTGGGGAAAGGCCCACTGGTTTCTGGCCCTGGCGGGGGTCGGTTCCCCGGTCTTTTTCTTTATATTGCTGTGGATCTCACACAAGGGGAGGGCGCACGCATGAGCGAACAGAGTTCTTTCTATCCCGAGCTGGTCAGGGATATCGAGCCCCCACGCGGGAGGTTGGGGGTCCTCCTCCCAGGGTTAGGCGCGGTGGCCACGACGCTGATCGCGGGCGTGCACCTGGTCAACAGGGGACTTGCCGAGCCGTATGGGTCCCTCACGCAGATGCAACGAATGCGCCTGGGCAAGAGGACGAACCCTCGGTTTGCTTTGATCAAGGAAGTCGTCCCTCTCGCGGACCTGAAAGACCTTGCCTTCGGCGGATGGGATATCTTCCCTGAGAACGCGTATCAGACTGCCTGTCAAGCCGGGGTTCTGCCGAGGGAGATGCTGGACCAGATAAAACACCAACTGGAATCTGTCAAGCCGTGGCCGGCTGCCTTCGAGCAAGCATATGTTCGGAATCTGTCGGGGAACCACCTCAAACGTGGTCCGAGCAAGAAGCACCTAGCGGACTTGCTTATCGAAGATATTGAGAGATTCCGCAGGGCGGAGGATCTCGATAGGGAGGTGATGATCTGGTGTGGATCGACGGAGGTCTTTTTGGAGCCGGCGCCGGTACACCAGACAATCGAGGCATTTGAAGCCGGGCTCAGAGCGAACGCGCCGGAAATCTCGCCCTGCATGATCTACGCGTACGCCGCCATCACGGCCGGCGTGCCTTTTGCGAATGGGTCACCCAATCTTGCTGTGGATATCCCGGCGTTGGGAGAGTACGCCCACAGGCATGGCGTCCCGATCGCAGGGAAGGATTTCAAAACAGGGCAGACATTTCTGAAGACCGTCGTCGCGCCCGGCCTGAAGGCCAGGATGCTGGGCCTCACTGGGTGGTTTTCAACGAACATCCTTGGAAACCGGGACGGCGAGGTGCTCGACGACGAGGGGTCATTCAGAACGAAAGAGGTCAGTAAGGGCAGCGTGCTGGATGCGATCCTCCAGCCAGAGCTCTATCCAGATCTCTACGGCCAGGTCTTCCACAAAATCCGGATCGAATATTATCCGCCTCGAGGCGATGCCAAGGAGGGATGGGATAACATCGACATTTTCGGCTGGCTTGGGCAGCCGATGCAGATCAAGATTAATTTCCTGTGCCGTGATTCCATCTTGGCGGCGCCGGTGGTCCTCGACCTGGCCCTGTTTTTGGATCTGGCACGGCGAGCCGGACTCTCGGGCATTCAGGAGTGGCTCTCGTTCTACTTCAAGTCCCCAATGGCCCGAGCAGACCTGAGGCCGGAACACGACCTCTTCATCCAACATATGAAGCTGACGAACACCTTACGCATCCTGGTTGGAGAGGAGGTGCTTGACCACTCCGGGCTGGATTACTATGAATCGGGGGACGCCTATCGAGAAAGCATGTCCGGGCTATGAGATCTGCAGACGGGGGGGGCGGCGCCTGATGTCTCCCCTATCCCAGGGTCGGTGACTGGAGCGAGCGGTGGCAGCCTCGACGTGTCATGTCACAATTCTCCTTCGGTTTCGTGGTGTGTCGCTTTCACGGTTGGTGGTGATCGTCTCGCGACAACAGTGAGGAGGGCCGGCAGCACCATGACGGAGACAGCCAACACACTCCCCACCCCCAGCGTCACCAGGAGGCCGATGCTGGAGGCTCCCCGGTGGTGGGCAATGATCAGGCTGCCGAAGCCGACCATGGTTGTCAGCGAGGAAAGCATCACGCCCTTTCCCATGCTGTTTGGAAGCACGGCGGCCTCCGACTCCTCTCTGAAGCGGTGAATGATCAAGAGGCCGTTTTCCACGCCCGGCGCCACAATCAGCGGTATGACGATCAGGTTGGCGAGGTTGAACTTTAACTGAAAGAGCTGCATCAGGCCGGTGGTCCAGAGGACCCCGACCAGCAGCGGGACGTTGGCCAGGAGGAAGTACCGCACGTCGCGCAAGTTCAACAGGAAGAGAGCAGCAACCCCGATCAAGGCATAGATCCCAACCCGCTGATACGCCCTTTTCATCGCCGTGATGATTTCATACCCCTTCACCGGGTCGCCGACGGCGTCAGGGTCCACCGTTCTCAGGTCGGTGACAAATGCAGCCTGAGACGGGAGCTCCCACGGGTTCTCTCGCGGGTAGACCCGCAGCAGAAACGAACCGTCGCTCCCCACGAATTGCTTTTTCAGGTCGTGTGGAAGATCGCTGAGTTGGATGGGACCGGACGCCACTGCTCTCCCCAGAAGCCTGATCTTGTCGTCGAAATCCCGAATGAGTTCGGCCTGATAGGTACCCAGCCTCCGCCTGATGTCCTCATGGTTGTACTGCGAGAGAAGGGTCTCGAACCTCTCGATCAGGCGCCTCACCTTCCCCATCATCTCCAGCGGCGGCTTCTCCTTTGCCTCCCACTTCTCGGCCTCATCGGACGTCAGCATCTTTGCCTTGATGCGCTGGAGTGTGTCCTGCAGCCGATTCAGATCAACCGGCGCCGCCGGAGGGACCTCCTTGAAGCTCACTCCATTCAGGATCGGCTCGAGGTCTCGGATAAGCCCAAGCTTGTGTTTCTGGTCCTCCGGGATGAGCATTGCGATACTTTCAACCTTGCTGACGGAGGGAAGCGCCTCGACGGCCCGGCTCTTCTCTCTGGCCTCTTCGTTTGTCTTGGCCAGAATCACACCGTAGGCGATCGAGCGCTCAGAGCTCCTGATGATCTTCAGCTCCCAGCTCACCGATTCGGTCCCTTCTGCCTGAAGGCGGAGGACGTTCCCATCGAATTCGATGCCGCTCATGGTCCACAGGGCGAAGAGCGTCGCGATCCCGGACAGGGCCAGGACAGTTCGAGGCCGGTGATACCAGAATTGCAGAAATGCGTGGGGCTTAGGCGGCGCCAACCGGGGCGCGATCGCTGCGCCGGCCCCTCGCTTGTCCCACAGCAAGAGCAGTGGCGGAAGAACCGCGAAGGTGGAGACCAGCGTGAGCAACAGGCCGATTCCTGTGATAAGACCCAGCTCCTCCAGGATGCTGATTCCCGTGAGTGTAAGCGTGAAAAGCGCTACAGACGTTGTCACAGCGGCCTGGAGGATGCCGGGCCCGGCCCCCTCGAAGGCCCGCTCCAATGCCTCGCGGGCGGAATGGCCGTGACCTCGCTCTTCCTCGTACCGGGCCAGGAGGTGGATCCCATAGTCCATCCCGATGCCGATGAGCATCGGCGCCAGGACCACCGAGAGCATGTTCAGGTGGCCGACCGTGATGGCAGCAAACCCAAAGGCCCAGCAGACCCCCATCATCAGGGCGATCGTTCCCATCAGGGGTCTCACCACACCGCGAAAACCCACAACGATCAGCAGGACCACGCCGAGGAGCGAGATAAGCGTCATCAAGCCGGAATCCCGTTGGGCAGCGGAAACCTCATCGTGCTCGATGGCTGAGCCTCCAGTCACGCCAGCCCTGATTGCGGGATACTGCTGCTGCAGCGCGCGGATCTCCCGGCGGATCCCCTCGATCGGCCGCTTGAACTTGAGCAGACTGTTCTGGTCCGCCTTCACAGTGGCCATGACGAACAGAAATCGCTTGTCGTCAGACCACAGGTACCCCTCTCGATCGTCGTCCTTGTGAGCCCCGGCGAAGAATGTGCTCCACGGGGAGATATAGGCTCGCGGCCTCTCGGTCCACTCGTTGAGCTGTTCCAGCAG
>JACPQX010000138.1 GCA_016190255.1 Candidatus Methylomirabilis oxygeniifera
CACCAGCGCCGATCCCTATTGGATACGGGGTGTATGATTTACTGGACGGTCTAGGGAAGTCTGCCGGGAGGGTCCAGACCGAGCTCAGAGGGGAGCGGGGGAGCGGTTATCAAGGGGTGCGGCGCTATTGACAACCCTCTTGAAATCGCATAGGGTTGTTCGGACCGGATTTTGCACTGCTGTCACGGCCTCATAGCTTAAGGAGGTGTGATCATGGCGGAAAAGACGGCGGAACGGGGGGAGCGAAGAGAACGGGAGCGGGCGCTTGACTTGGCCATCGCCCAGATCGAAAAACTGTACGGCAAGGGCTCCATCATGAAGATGGGGACCTCGGGTGCCCTGTTGCCGATTGCTGCTATTTCCACGGGTTCGCTTGAGCTGGACGCTGCGCTTGGGGTTGGCGGGGTGCCGCGTGGCCGGGTCATCGAGATCTTCGGTCCAGAGTCTTCAGGCAAGACGACTCTGGCCCTTCACATCATTGCCGAAGCGCAGAGGGTAGGCGGTTCGGCCGCCTTCGTGGATGCCGAGCATGCGCTGGACCCCGCCTATGCGAAGTCGCTCGGGGTGAACATCGATGACTTGCTGATCTCCCAACCGGACACCGGGGAGCAGGCGCTTGAGATCACCGAGGTCTTGGTCCGCAGCGGGGCCATCGATGTGGTGGTGGTTGACTCGGTGGCCGCCCTGGTGCCCCGCGCCGAGATTGAGGGCGAGATGGGGGAACCGACGATGGGGCTACAGGCCCGCCTGATGTCCCAGGCGCTCCGAAAGCTGACGGCGGCGATCAGCAAGTCCAGGACGTGTGTCATTTTCATCAACCAGCTCCGTGAAAAGATCGGCGTCATGTTCGGCAATCCCGAGACGACCACCGGCGGCCGAGCCCTGAAGTTCTATGCGTCAGTACGGCTCGACATCAGGAGGATTTCGAGCATCAAGGAGGGCGAGGAGGTTGTCGGATCTCGGGTCAAGGTCAAGGTGGTGAAGAATAAAGTCGCCCCCCCCTTTAAAGAGGCGGAGTTCGATATCATTTACGGTGAAGGAATCTCGCGAATCGGCGGCCTGTTGGATCTGGGTGTCGAGCACAAGATCATCGAAAAGAGTGGTTCCTGGTTCTCCTACGCCGGCGACAGGATCGGCCAGGGACGGGAGAACGCCAAGCGCTTCCTTCACGAAAACCCTGCCCTCACGAATGAGATCGAAGGGAAACTGCGCGCTGCCCTCGGGATAGAGCGCCCGGCCGCGGCGGAGGCAGCGTCCGACGCGCGTTGACACGTCAGAGACCGGATGGTACTATCGCTCAGAGAAAACAAGGGGTTGAGGGATGCCGCTAGATCTACATGAGATGCTCACATTGGCTGTCCAGCGACACGCCTCGGACCTGCACCTGAAAGTCGGGGTGCCACCGGTCCTTCGAATCGACCACGCACTCGTCCCCCTGGAGGGGCAACCCCGCCTCGTTCGGGCGGATCTGGACGCCATCGTCGCCCTCGTGACGAGCGAACGGCAGCGGCAGCATTTTTCGGAGCGCCGCGAGTTGGACCTGGCCTACGGCGTTCAGGGCTTGGGACGGTTCCGGGCCAATCTGTTTCAGCAGCGGGGGACGCTCGGGATCACGTTCCGCGTGATCCCACTCGAGGTCCAGACCATCGAACAGCTCAATCTTCCGCCGATTATCAGCACCCTGGCGATGGAGCCTCGGGGAATGGTATTGGTGACAGGCACCGCAGGGAGCGGGAAATCGACAACACTGGCGGCGATGATCGAGCATGTCAACACGAATGGCAGCGGCCATATCTTGACGATTGAAGACCCGATCGAGTTCCTTCACAAGGACAGGCGGTGTCTTATCAACCAGCGTGAGGTCGGGGTTGACACGAGGTCGTTTGCTGAAGCGCTGCGCAGCGCGCTCCGGCAAGACCCGGATGTCATCCTGGTTGGCGAGATGCGCGACTTCGACACGATCAGCACCGCCATTGTGGCTGCGGAGACAGGCCACCTGGTCATGAGCACGTTGCACACGATCGATGCAGCCGAAACGATCAACCGGATCATCTCGATCTTTCCGCCCTATCAGCAGAAGCAGATTCGGTTGCAGTTGGCATCGGTGCTCCGGGGAATCATCTCGATGCGACTGATCCCCCGCGCTGACGGCGAGGGGCGAGTACCGGCGGTCGAGGTCATGGTGACGACCGCCACCATTCGCGAGTGCATCACCGATCCCGACAAAACCCGAAAGCTCTCTGAGGCGATCGGAGCCGGCGGGTCGGAATACGGAATGCAGACCTTCGATCAATCGCTCATGAGCCTCTACCAACGTGGCTTGGTCGCGTATGAGGAGGCGTTGCGTTGGAGCAGCAACCCCAACGACTTCGCCCTCAAGGTTCGAGGAATCGAGACGGCGGGGGACCAACCGTGGCCCGCAGACCGAAAGGGCGGCCTTCTCGGCGCGCGCCGTCCGTGAGGCAAGGTCCCTCAACGTCCGCCTACCAGGTCGCGTTGGTCCTGCTGAGCGCTCGGGATCGAACACGGCTCGAGCTGTCCCGTTTGCTGGCCGCGAGGGGTCTTCCCCAGGCCGAGCGCGAGTCGGCGCTCGATCGCCTAAAAGAGCAGGGGTACCTGGACGACCGGCGGTTCGCGACCGTCTGGGCGAGGGGCCGCCTGCGAGCCAAGCCGATGGGTCCGTATCGTCTGAGGCGGGAGCTCGAGTCAAAGGGGATAGAGGAACATCTTGTGAGTGAGGTGTTGAGAGAGGTGTATGAGGACGGAGAAGAGGCGGCGGCGGCTCGCGCTATGGCGAGCAAGGTCTCTGCGCTGCGACACCTTCCACCGGCGTCTCGGACCGGCCGGGTCGCGCGGTTTCTCGAGAGGAGAGGATTCTCGAGGGAGGTGATCTGGCGGCTGCTTGGCGACGCACGTCAGGCTCATGGAGTCCACGAATGCGCCGGCTGACGGGCGCGGAAACCCGAGAGCGTTTCTTGCGCTTTTTTGAGCGGAACGGGCATACCACGGTTCCCAGCTCCTCGCTGGTCCCGGCCGACGATCCGACGCTGCTCTTCACCAACGCCGGGATGGTTCAATTCAAAGGAGTGTTTCTCGGAACCGATCCCCGCCCCTACCGCCGCGCAACGACAGTGCAGAAGTGTTTGCGGGTGAGCGGCAAGCACAATGATCTGGAGAACGTCGGGCGGACCGCCCGCCACCATACGTTCTTTGAGATGCTCGGAAACTTCTCCTTCGGCGATTACTTCAAGGAGGGCGCGATCGAGTTCGGCTGGGAGTTTTTGGCCAAAGAGCTCGGGCTGCCCGAAGATCGCCTGTGGGCGACCATCTACAAGGACGACGACGAGGCGTTCAAGCTATGGCAGAAGATCGCCGGCTTGCCGGAGGATCGGGTCGTCCGCCTGGGCGAGAAGGACAACTTCTGGGCCATGGGCGACACCGGCCCATGTGGGCCTTGCTCCGAGTTGATTATTGACCAGGGGCCGACGATCGGCTGCGGGAGGCCGACGTGCAGCATTGAGTGCGGGTGCGATCGCTACCTGGAACTCTGGAACCTGGTCTTCATGCAATACAACCGCGACGCCTCCGGGACGCTCGCCCCCCTCCCGAAACCGAGCATCGATACCGGAGCAGGCTTGGAGCGGATCGCAGCGGTGTGTCAGGGGGTCGGGAGCAACTTCGAAACCGATCTGATCCGGCCGCTGATCGCCACGGTAGAGGGATTGTCGCTCAAGGCCTATGGCTCCGACGAGAAGCACGATGTGTCGATGAGGGTGATCGCTGACCATGCCCGGGCGGTGGCCTTCCTGCTGGCTGACGGCATCCTGCCGAATAACGAGGGCCGGGGCTACGTGCTGCGCCGGATCCTCCGACGCGGGTTGCGCCACGGTCGCCTCCTGGGGCTCGATGGACCGTTCCTGGCCACAATGACCGACAAGGTGATCGACCTGATGGCCGACGCCTATCCCGAACTGGAAGGGAACCGGGCGCACGTCGCCCGCCTCGCCAGGATCGAGGAGGACCGGTTCGGCCACTTGCTCCGCGAGGCACTGCCCCGACTGTATGACGTGATCCAGAAGGTGAAGGGGCAAGAGGGAGACCGCGCCCTCCTTCCGGGACAGAAGCTCTTCGAGTTGTATGATACCTACGGTCTGCCGAGGGACCTGATCAGCGAGATTGCCATCGAGCAGTCGGTCGAGTGCGATTGGGACGGCTTCGAGGTAGAGCTGAAGAATCAGCAGGAGAAGTCGCGCGCGCATCTCAAGGCGTTCGGGGAAGTGCAGGGGGTCGCGCCGGCCTACCGTGAGCTCGCCAAGGCCACGCGAACGATCTTTCAAGGATACGATCGCTTGGAGGCCGAGGCGACTGTGGCCGAGGTCCTGTCTGACGGAGCGCCGGTCGAGCGAATCGACGCCGGACAGGAGGGGGAAGTCGTCCTCGATACAACCCCCTTCTATGCGGAGGCCGGAGGGCAGGTCGGCGATACCGGCCTCATCAGGGGAGATGTCGTCCTGGCGGAGGTTCTGGACACGAAACGCCCTCTTCAGGGGGTGATCCTTCATCGGGTCCGGGTGAAGCGGGGAGAGCTGCGTAGGGGACAGCGCGTTCTCGCCCGGGTTGACGGCGACCGGCGAGGAACGACGGTCAAGAACCACACCGCGACGCATCTTGTCCATGCCGCGTTACGGCAGATCCTGGGGGACCATGTGCGCCAGGAGGGCTCCCTGGTTGCTCCGGATCGCTTGCGCTTCGATTTCCGCCACTACGGGCCATTGAGCAGCATAGAGATCGATCGGATCGAGGGACTGGTCAATGAGAAGCTCTGGGCCAATCTGCCGGTCCTCGTGGAAGAGATGGGCTTGGAGGAGGCATTGGCCAAGGGCGCCTTGGCGTTCTTCGGGGACAAGTACGGCGATGAGGTTAGGGTCGTCAGTGTCCCCGATTTCAGCATCGAGCTGTGTGGGGGGACACACACGAAGGCGACGGGAGAGATCGGTCTCTTTAACATCTCCCATGAAACCGGCGTCGCCGCCGGAATACGTAGGATCGAGGCGCTGACGGGCCCCGGGGCGTTCCAGCGCCTCAAGCATGTAGAGGAGGTCCTCCACGAGTCGGCGGATCGGCTGAAGGCGAAGGCGCTCGAGGTCCCGGAGAAGGTGGATCGTCTCTTTGACTCGACCCGCGCGCTCGAACGGGAGGTTCAGCAGCTCCGAGCCAAGCTCGGTATGGGAATCGCGGAGGAGCTTCTGAAGAGGGCGGCGGACGTCTCCGGCGTCACGGTCGTGTCAGGACGGGCCGAGGGATTTGACCATCGCGCGCTACGGGAACTGGCCGACCGACTGAGAGACAAGATCGGCAGCGGCGTGACCATTGTCGGATCCTCCTCGGGCGATCGTGTGAGTTGGGTGGCGACGGTGACGCCGGATCTCACCTCTCGAATCCACGCAGGCGCGCTTGTCAAGGAGGTGGCGGCCATCACCGGCGGGAGCGGTGGGGGCCGAGCGGATTTGGCCGAGGCGGGTGGAAAGTACCCTGAGAAGCTGGACCAGGCGTTAAGGCTGGTCCCTGAACTGGTCAAGCGGCTTCTGACGTAGCGCTGCTCCCCACCTGATTTCCCTTGCGCGCCATTCCTGGCCATGATATAAATGATCGTATCTACTGAGCAAACCTCCTCCTGTTCAGCGTGGGGCCGATGATGCCGATCGCGCGGGAGGGGTGGACTTTTATTCTCATGCCCCTTAGCCTGGCAGTGGCGCTGTGGGCGATGGGGTGGCACGCAGCGGCGTCAGCCGCGCTTGTCCTGGCCGTTGGCGTCGCCTTCTTTTTCCGGGATCCGGCGCGCGAGATCCCCGGGGGAGAGGGGCTGATCCTGGCGCCGGCCGATGGGACCGTCGTTCAGGTCACGCCGTATTCGGGCGGGGAGCTAGGCGGGGCAGCCACCCAGCTCAGCATCTTCCTGTCAGTCCTCGACGTCCATGTCAACCGCGCTCCGTTTCCTGCTGTCGTCGAGAGGGTGGAATATAGAGCAGGGGTGTTTCGCCTGGCCTGGCTCAATGACACGTCAGCGGCCAACGAGCAGAACCTGATTCTGTTGAGGGCGCCGGAAGGCCGTCTATTGGTGAAGCAGATTGCCGGCTTTCTCGCCAGGCGGATCGTGTGCAGGGTGGTCACCGGACAGGAGCTGAAGGCCGGAGAGCGCATCGGCATGATCCGGTTTGGGTCGCGTGTCGATCTTATCGTCCCCGCCGGCGCCCACGTGACGGCGAAGCTGGGGGACCGTGTCAAAGGGGGGATCAGCGTGGTAGGTGCGCTCCGATGAGGCGGGGTCGTCGTCGAGGGATCTACCTCCTCCCAAGCCTCCTGACCATCGGAAACCTTCTGTGCGGCGTGTACGCCATCGTCGCTGTCTATAATAACGACTTCACCCGGTCGGCGGCGGCCATCCTCGTCGCGCTGATTCTCGATGGCCTCGATGGGGCGGTCGCCCGACTCACCAATAGCCAGAGCGACTTCGGTGTGCAACTCGACTCGTTGGCGGACCTGGTGTCCTTTGGGGTGGCGCCGGCGATACTGTCGTATGCGTGGGCGATCAAACCGTTCAGCCAGATCGGGTGGTTGTTTGGGGCGATCATCCCGACGGCGCTTTTTGTGTCGAGTGGCGCGTTCAGATTGGCCCGGTTCAACGTTCAGACGCGAAGTCTGGACAAGCGCTACTTTGTCGGCCTCCCAATCCCCGCGGCGGCAGCGGTGATTGCCTCCTTTGTGCTGTTCATGCGGGAGTCGCCCTCATTGGTCGCATTTCAGCACGAGCTGCTCTCGTATCGACTCACCTCCGCGTTTGCGGTGGTGATCGTGTATGCGCTCTCGTTCTTGATGGTCAGCCGGCTCCGATATCGAAGCCTGAAGGGAATCGAAATCAAGAAGCGGCAACCGTTCACGCTCCTTATCGGCCTGACGTTGGTGGTCTTGGTCATCGCTTCTGAACCGAGCCTGGTCGTCTTCTCGTTTTTCTTTTGCTATGCGCTTTCGGGGATCGTTCGCAGCATTCCCGTTTTCAGGAGGCGGGTTCCAGAGCCGCTGGAGCAGGCGGCCGGTCGGGAAGGCAGCACCTAGTGCCGTTCCAATTAACTTCGCCTAGCGACGTTGCTGGCCCCCAGGTCGCTCCCTGCGACGTACCAGAGTATGTAACGCCGGGTACCCGCGGAGCGGGTGCGGCTCTGGGGTCCGCGCCTTGCCATGCTCGTTTCTTGGCCCGGCACGATGCCGCACCAAGTTAGGGCGAAATAGTTGGAGGAGACTAGCATCTGTTCCGTCACCGTGCGACGCGGCGGCAGGTATTATTGGAGGAGAGGATGGGCAAGCGAATAGTGATTTTCGACACCACGCTCAGGGATGGGGAGCAGTCGCCGGGCTGCAGCATGAACACCAAGGAGAAGTTGGAGATGGCCCGGCAACTGGCGCGCCTGAAGGTTGACGTGATCGAGGCCGGTTTCGCGATCGCCTCCGAGGATGACTTCGAGGCGGTCAAGACCATCTCGCAAGACATGAAGGGCGGTCCGATCGTTGCCAGCCTGTGCCGCACCAGAGATATCGACATCGACAGGGCCTGGGAGGCTCTGAAATACGCGGAACGTCCCAGGATCCATACCTTCATCGCCACGTCCGAGATTCACATCAAGTATAAACTGAAATCGACGCAAGAGGAGGTGCTCCAGGCGGCGATTGCCGCAGTGAAGCGCGCCAAACGATATACCGAGGACGTGGAGTTTTCTTCCGAGGACGCCCACCGGAGCGATCAGGACTTCCTCTGCAGGGTCGTTGAGGAAGTGATCAAGGCGGGCGCCACGACGATCAATATCCCCGATACGGTCGGCTACGGACTGCCGTGGGAGTTCGGGGC
>JACPQX010000140.1 GCA_016190255.1 Candidatus Methylomirabilis oxygeniifera
CGAGGCCCATTGCGCCGGACACCTCATGTGGCACCTCGAGGACGAATCGCATCCCCAGCACACCCAGGAGCAACTCGCCATCGTCGGCCATGCCCTACGCGAGATCTACGCTTCCCTCGATGGCGCCCTCGCGGAATTACTGGCTTGCGCCGACCCCCACACCATCTCCGTTGTCTTCCTCCCGGATGGGATGGGGCCCAACTACCAAGGCGCACATCTGTTCCCGGCGTTCCTCGAGCGATTCAACCAGTGGTGGGGAGAGAACGCTACACCGGGAGCCCGTAGGGCCGGCCAGAACAGTCCCTTCGATGCGCTGTGGAAAGCGTCTGTGGGCGTAATGCCGGCCGGGTTTCGGGCTCGCGTGAAGCTGCTCCTCCCGTCTGAGTTAAGGAGGTGGGTCACGACACAGCGCAGGCTGAACCCCGGGAGGCTGTCGCGCTTGCCTGCGTTCTGGCTACCGCAGGACGGGATCTCTTTGGTGCGGGTCAACCTGCTCGGCCGTGAGATGAAGGGAAGGATTCGCCCAGACGAGGAATACCGGCGGTACATCGACGCCTTGACGACGGAGTTGTTGCAGGTCGCAAACGCCGAGAACGGGCGACCCGCCGTGGAGCGGATCTTTCGGGCCGATCAACAAGTCGATCCGATGACGATCGGTTCGGGGCCGGATCTTATCGCGTGGTGGAGCAAGTCGGCTCCGATCCGAGCGATCCGGTCCGCGACGCTCGGCACGATTTCAGGCGAATTTACCGAGATTCCAACCGGCGAGCATGTCATGCGAGGCATGCTGGCGCTGTACCATCCGTTGATACATGGCGGACGCCGAACGATTCCCGGCGCGAGCGCGTTGGACATCCCTGCCACACTCTGTGAACTTGCTGGCATCCAGCCTGGCACCGCACTGGAGGGTGCCAGTCGTTGCGGGGACTTGGCGCCCTCGATAGGGCAGGGATGACCCAGATCACTTCGAACTCCTGAAGCAGTAGGGCAGATGGCGATCGGCATGCACCCGGCAGCCGCCTCGGCGTGTCAGACTCCGCGCACGACCGTGATCATCACCTCGTTCAATTATGCGGAGTACCTGCGACAGGCGATCGACAGCGTCCTGGCCCAGACGGATACCGATTTCGAGTTACTGATCGTCGATGACGGGTCAACTGATGAGAGTGTTGCTCACGCCAGATCGTACGTGGATCCTCGTGTCCAAGTAGTTGTTCAGCCCCATCGCGGACCGGGTGCCGCGCGCAACGCTGGACTACGCGCCGCGCGCGGTCGCTACATCGCCTTTCTCGATTCCGACGATATCTGGGTTCGCGACAAGCTCGCCGCGCAGTGCGCGGTGCTCGATCGCTGCCCTGACATCGGACTCGTCTATACGCGCTTCGGTGTGATCGATGCTGATCGCCGCGTGCTATCATCAGGCCGCAGCTTCTTTAGAGCGAAGCCCTCAGGAACTATCTTCCGACACCTGCTGACGGGCAACGTCATCGGCACGCCCTCGACGATCTGTTTTCGCGGCGATATTGTTGCGGACGGACAGTTAGCCTTCGATGAGACTGGTGCGTATTCGGAAGACTGGCATTTTTACCTTCGCACGGCACTGGGTACCCGTATCCATTATCTTCCACGCACGCTTGCCTACCACCGGCAACACTCAAGAAATATGGGGGGACGCGTCCCGATTGTCATGAAGGAGATCCTGCAAACAGGGCGGTTTGGACTGGAGTTGGCCCGGGAGCGTCTCGAGGTATCAGAGAGTGAGCTCAAGCTCCTTGAGCGTCGCGTGCGTGCCTATGCCGAGGCAATCGCCGGGAGAGAATATCTGAAGGCAGGCAACTGGGCGCTGGCGCGCGCACATGCCGCGCGGTCACTGGCCCATCAGCCTTGGAACATACGGGAGACCGTGCTCTATCTGCTTGCTTCCATAGGGTGGGTGCCGGGGGTCGTGACGCGACACTTGAAGTAATCGATTGGTCAAACAGATGATCACCCTCGGGATTATCGGCTGTGGATGGGTCACTGAGACGCTCCACCTGCCTGTGGTGCGCCAGTTGGACGGTATTCGCCTGCACTCGGCGTGCGACGCGCTTGATGGTCGGCTGCGGCTTGTGGAACGACGATTCGGAATCCCCCGCCTATATAGCGACTGGACGGGACTGATTGCCGATCCGGACCTCGACGCAGTCCTGATCGCCACGCCTGGCGACAGTCACCCGCTGCTGGCCAGCGCCGCTCTTGCCGCCGGCAAGCATGTGTTGGTCGAAAAGCCGCTTGCCTTGACCGTCCCAGATGCCGAGACGTTGGCAAAGCAGGCACGGACCGCCAACGTGGTAAGCATGGTCGGCCTCAACTTTCGCTTTCACCCACTGGCTCGGGAGCTTAAAGCGACCATCGAGCGCGGCGCGATCGGGCGGCCATTGGCGGTCTTTACAACCTTGATGAGCGGTGTAGGCCAATATGTGAGCGTCACTGGGTATGAGACCTCCCCTCAGCGCGGTGGCGGCGTCTTTCACAATAAGGCCGTTCATATCCTCGATCTCTTGCGCTTTCTATTCGACTGTGAAGTGGAAAGCGGAAGGGCTACTGCCCGCTCTGAGATGCACCAGCATGATTGCGCAACGGTCGAAATGGTGTTGGCAAACGGCGTGCAGGTTGTCGGCTACTTCAGCGACCGCGCGATCGCTGACATGACCTGCCTCGTTATCGGAGATGAAGGGAAAGCAACGGTCAATTTCACGCGGCCAGCAGGAATTGCGTTGTACCGGAGGGAATTTAGCCGGAGTCGCCAGGCCAAGCTCTGGGCCTACATCCGGCAGGTTCCCAGGCTCGCCAGCGCGATCCGCCTTTCGACGCCCGCCGGACGGTTGAGCTCCTATCGAAATCAGTGGCAGCACTTTCTCGCCTGCATCGAGTCTGGCAGCCGACCTGAAACGAACTTTGACGACGGCCTGGCGGTGACGCGCACGGTAGTCCAACTGATCGCTTCGCTTGACACTGCCCACGACCATCTCACGAACGCGTCCCGACTGGGCATGGCGGGAGATGCCGGACGCGGAGTCGAGTGACGTCGCCCCGCGTTAGCTTCATTGTCGTCACCCACGCCAGAGCCCAGTGGCTCTCGGGTGCGCTCGCCTCGATTCAGCGCCAGACAGTCAACTGCCGCGAGATCGTCGTTGTGGTGAACGGGCCGGACCCCGAAACGCAGCAGCTCCTTCGAGCACTCGGCTCTGAGGCCCGCGTGGCTGTTCTGGAGCACAACTATGGTGTTGGGGCGGGGCGGAATGCCGGGGTTGCCCTGGCGCGGGGCGAGATCCTCGTCTTTCTTGACGATGACGCGGAGCTCCGCGACCTTGATACCGCGATGCGACTACTCAAGCACTTCGAGCGCGACCCCGAGCTGGGTGTCGTTGGCTTTCTCGTGATGGACGCTGCCACGGGGGCGATCGAGAGTCGCTGTATTCCGTTTCGGAACAAGAGGGTGCCCCAGGGACCTACGGCGGCATGCTATTTCGCCGGGGGGGCGTGCGCGATTCGTCGCGCCGTCTTCGATCGCGTCGGGTTCTATGACGAGTCGCTGTTCTACGGCGGGGAGGAGGTTGACCTTTCCTATCGTCTGCTCGAAGCCGGCTTCCGCATCCTCTTTGATCCTTCGGTGGCGATGCTGCATTACGCTGTCGGCGACCGGAGTGAGTCCTTCGCTCTGTACTTTTCCGCCCGCAATCGCCCGTGGGTCGCACTGCGGCACCTGCCGCTTCTCTGCTGCGTGACTCATATCGTCGCTTGGTGGGCCTGGAGCCTCGCCGGGGGGTTGCAGGCCGGGGCAGTGGCCTCGGCCCTGCGCGGGATGCGTGACTGCGTGGCCGGAACGCCGGAGATTTGGCGGAAGCGCCGCCCGATCTCGCGTCGAACCACCCAATTTCTCGCACGGAACAGTGGCCGCTTATGGTACTAATGCAAATGCGTCACGTAACGTGTCATCGCGAGGCCGACGGAGTCGGTCGAAGCCATCGCTCGACTGGGCTTGTCGAAGGCTCAAGCTCGGGGCAGGCTACGCAATCTCCCGATGACCGTTGGTAGAACAGCCGAGATCATCGTGGTTCCCACGGTCGCTTCCAATGACAAGGTAACCGCATTGAGTACGTTTGCTACAGTCGCCTCTCATTGCGAGTTGAACGGTTGGTGGGGCGCTGGTCGCTCGAGGCGCGCTGAGGACATGTGAGACCGGCACGTCGAGCCGACAAGGCGTTGCAGCGGACCGGCTTAGCAGCGGGCTGCTGGACTAGGCCAATTATGCACACCTCAGCCAAGTGCAGATAAGAGCTTGTCCATAGCCTGGTGTGCGTGCCGCGTTTCGAGCTTGGGTGGCAACTGCAGTTCAAAACTTCTTGCTCGTGAGATAGCCTTGCCCAATAGCCTCGTTACCTTGCGGTGTTGCTCTATTTCCCCCTCCAAGAAATCATCGTTTGACGCGTAGGCCATGCAATATCTATACGGATTGTGACGGTAGGCCGAGGTATCGAATTCCCAGAAGAGATTCGTTGCGAGAGTTTCCACGCATGATTCCATCTCGATTTCTCGCAAGCTGATATCCTTCCTCATGGCTCTCTTAAGGTACACGAGCGCGCCCAGATCGGACTGTCTACCGATTCTCACGTCATCGAATATTTCTGATATGGCAGGATGATAAAACATCATCTGGAACGGTGTCTCGGCGGAATTTCTTGCGAATCTTTTGAATAACAGCCTCTTTACTGGATTCATTGTGGAGCCAATCCATGAAGTCAACGTGGGGTAAGCGGTTAAGTGTTGCGCCTCCAGTTTAATCCTCTTAGGGTAAGAAAGCAGTCGCCCGTTCTCGTTGAGTATCACCAGATCATCACCGAAAAACTCGAAACCCTCCTTCACCAGGTGAAGAGCCATACTCGTCTTGCCCACGTTGGATGAACCATAGAACAGAATCCCTAAGCCGTTAGAGACCGCTGAGGCGTGAGCTAACGAGTGGCCTTCGTTTGGAAGTCTGTAGTACAGGAACGGCTCCACCAAGCCGGCAAGAATGGCGTCGGCGAGAAGCTCCTCTTGGGCGAGGAAGTCATGGCGGACAAGCGCGCGCGCTACCCTCAACCACTGCGGGGCTTCGGTTTTCAAGCTCGGCACGTAAATCGAGACTGGGGCGCCTGATCTCCGCGTGTCCCCTCTTAGAACGAATCGGACGTTGTCGCTGGAGAACACGGGCTCTGAACGCCGCAATACTGTCACTTCTTCCGTACGCTTGTCGCACAGCAGATCTTCTCCAATCGGAGTCCCGTGAGGAGCCCAGTCAGGCGATGGAGCACTTCCGAGGACGATGGTGAGATCGGGCCTTTCACCTTTACCGAGATCGGCAAAATGTTGAAGTTCCCTATGGATGACCTGGGCGATCGGGTTCTTGCAATGAATCACCCCGATGCCCAAGATCCCATGAATGTCGTAAGACGCGGAATCGGGGCGCTGCGTCTCAGCCGGCACTGGTCATTCCACTAAGATGCTCAGCGGAAGCCACCACTGTGAAGATCCAGCCGAGTTCAGGCCGAAAGTGCGACAGCGGAAGCCACATTGGCGGCTACGAGCCTCAGCCACCCATACATCTGAAGCAGACGTTTGGGCGCTTCCTCGACAAGTCTCTTGTAAGAATCCCACATACCCAGATTATACTACGTTTTGTACCGACCAGATTAAGGTTCCTTATACTTATTATACGTGGTATTTGGGGGTTAGTGACCCCACTGATTTATTGGCTGGGTCTTGCAATTTCAGCTTGCCCCAAAACCACTGAAACGAAGGCCATGTCGAAATAGCCCACAACCTACAGGCGCCTTGTGTTGACAAGGGGTGGCCGCAGTGATAGAAAGGTGAGGCTTTTGCGAGGTGTTGCCTGATGAAATCGAACATCGCCATCGCTCAAGATGCGAAAACGCGGCCGATCCTTGAGATCGCCGGCGAGCTTGGCCTGCCGGGTGATGCGGTTGAGCCGCACGGGCGCTTCAAGGCCAAGGTGTCCCACCGGCTCCTTCCCACGCTCAAGGATCGCCCCTCCGGCAAGTTAATCCTGGTCACTGGAATCACGCCAACCCCTGCCGGCGAGGGCAAGACAACCGTCACCGTCGGCCTCTCGCAAGCCCTGCGGCGGCTCGGCAAACAGGCCATTGTCGCGCTCCGAGAACCCTCGATGGGCCCGGTTTTTGCCATGAAGGGCGGGGCGGCCGGGGGCGGGTATTCCCAAGTCCTCCCGATGGAGGATATCAACCTGCACTTTACCGGCGACATCCACGCCGTCACCTCGGCCCACAATCTCCTCGCGGCCCTAATCGACAACCACATCTATCACTGGAACCACCTGAAGATCGACCCTCGCCGCATCCTCTGGCGGCGGGTCGTGGACATCAACGACCGGGCGCTGCGGAATGTGATCCTGGGCCTGGGCGGCGCGCTGCAGGGGATCCCCAGGGAGACATGGTTCGATATCACCGCCGCCTCCGAGATCATGGCGATCCTCTGCCTCTCGGAAAGCATGAAGGAGCTGAAGGAGCGCCTGGCCCGGATCCTCATCGGCTACACCTACCAGGTGGAGCCGGTCCGGGTGGGAGACGTCGGCTGTCAGGGCGCCATCGCCGTCCTGCTGAAAGACGCCCTGGATCCGAACCTGGTTCAGACGCTGGAGGGTGGGCCGGCCCTCGTCCACGGCGGTCCCTTCGGTAACATCGCCCATGGCTGCAACTCTGTCCTGGCAACCAAGCTTGCCCTGAAGCTGGGGGAGTACGCCGTCACCGAGGCCGGGTTCGGGTTTGACCTGGGCGGCGAGAAGTTTCTCGACATTAAGTGCCCTTACAGCGGCCTCAGGCCCGACGGGATCGTGATGGTCGTCACGGTCCGGGCCCTCAAGATGCACGGCGGGGTATCGCTCAGCCAGTTGAAGGTCCAGAATCCCGAGGCCGTCAGGAGAGGCCTCCCGAACCTGGAGCGGCATCTGGAGAGCGTGCGGAAGTTCAAGATCCCCTGCATCGTGGCCGTCAACCGGTTCACCTTTGACACCAAGGCGGAGCTGGAGGTGATTCTCACGCGGTGCGAGGAGCTGGGGTTCGAGGCAGCCGTGGCCGATGTCTTTGCCCTCGGAGGTCAGGGCGGCATTGCGGTGGCGGAGCGCCTCATGAAGATGATGGC
>JACPQX010000141.1 GCA_016190255.1 Candidatus Methylomirabilis oxygeniifera
CAGTTTACACTGAGCGGAGCGAATGTGCTCAGGGTGACAAGTCGCGGAAAACCTGCCCCACAGTGATGAGGATCTTCTAAGCAACGACGGTGTAACAGGATTTATCGCGTTTGTATTAGATGTGATAGATCAACCCTTGCCGCTCTCGTTTCACTCTGATCCGCTGGCATAGGTCATCCAGCGTGGTATGATCCACAATCCGAGTGACCGCATCGCGGACGTCGGCCCAGATATCGCGCAAGCTGCAATGAGGCTCTTCGATGCAGACCTCCCGCTTCCCGCCTCCCACACAGAAGATCGGGAGAATGGGGCCTTCGGTAGCCCTGATGATGGCTCCCACTGTCACCTCGCGGGGGTGCTTGGCAAGATAGTATCCCCCACTTACGCCACGCTTGCTTTCCAGAAAGCCGGCCCGCTTCAGGCCCAACAGAATCTGCTCCAAGTAACGGACGGGCAGGTGTTGGCGTTTGGCGATCTCCTCAATCTGGATCGGACCCTTGTCATAGTGCAAGGCAAGATCTTGCATCGCTCGGGTCGCGTAATCACCCTTCGAGGAAATTTTCATCTTTATCTCCCGTCTAATACTTATTATGTCGATCGGGTTACTGGTATTTTATATATTCAAAGACGTTCCTGTCAAGGACATTTCACAGCCCCTTGTTTTCAAACGACAACTCCGCTCTGAACAGCGGTCCAACTCATGAGCCGATGCAGTCTGTTCCGCCGTTGGGATGGGCAGATCGTAGTTAACGAATCGATCGAGCACGACGCGCGCTCCCGGATGAATCACGTCAGGCAGACGCTAAGAGGCGTTGTTGCGGCACTCCTCCGGACGAAGAATTGCGCGGAAGTTACTGCCCAGGATCTAGGGGCAACGATCATTTCCAGAGGCTGTTGCGATATCACGAAGCAGAAGTCAACGCGGACTTCTCGGGAACAAGCACTTCCACGCGGAGCGTGAACGTGCGCGTCTCAGCAGGCCGTAGAGCCCCCACCCCCACAACGCGTCTGGCCAGCATCTCCCCATGGCCATCATGCACTTCAATAAGAACTGTATATTCCCAGGCAGCCTCGGTGCCGGGGTGCCGGATCGTTCCGTCAACGCTGAGCGGGCAGACCGTGGCCTGGTCGTGTCGCACGAGGGTGAGCGCGTCGAGTCGCAGGTGACGCTGGCACGCCGGGCAAGTTACCGCGCTCCGAAGTATCGGCTCGCCGCAGTGGGGGCAGTTCCAGGCCTCCCCGGTCACCCCATGGATCGTCATCGCGCGAACGTGGACCCGCCATCGTTCAGCGGCGTGTCCTCGATCTCGCCCTCCTTCCAACCGAACTCGACCTTGCCCCGCATCTTCGATCCTGCCGCCACCGTCAGGCTTCCGGCCTTCAGATCACCGATGAGGGTACCCGACTCCTTGAACTCGACGCGGGACGTAGAGACGATTTGCCCCCGCACCTCTCCCCCTACCAGGACGGTCTCCGCATTCACCTCCCCGTCGATCGTGGCGCCCGGCTCGATCGTCAGCTCACCCTTGACGTTCACATTACCCTTGAACCGGCCCGCCACACGGATGTTGCCGCTTCCCTCGATCTTGCCCTCGATCGTCAAGCCCGCGGCCAAGACCGACTCGGAGGGCTTGGATTGCGTTATCGCCATCGGCTGTTCCTCCATGCGTCGCACCGGCGCGGGCGGTGACGCCACCACACGCTCGGACGGCGACTCGACTCTCGGCTCCGGTTTCGTTGCGGGTTCTTCCTTCCGGGGTTGCTGCCCAAATAGAGCCATCTCTTCCGCCTCCTTGGGTCGCGGGCCAGATTCTGGCGACCGCTCGCGATTCCTGAGGGCCTACAATCCAACCTCATTCTGCAGTGAATTGGGTGTGAACGATGGGCTTCTGGCAGCGCCAGGCGCGGCCTCTCTTTCTTCCGACATTAATGGGTGGCATCGATGAAGTCAAGCGGGAAGTGGGCTCGTGGCTTGATGCCACGGGTAAAGTTCGAATCCGAGCTTGACACAGGGACAAGAGGCGGATTACCCTGAAAGCAGGTGTAGAGGACATGAGGTGCGGTTCCCCGTGTGGTGATGGCGCCTCCAACAGGACACAGAGTGTGAATCATGCCCATATCTCCCCGGACCTCAAGCTGGCCAGGCAATGGCACATACAACTCGCCTTTAAAGAGAGCATCGACCTTGAGGTGAGATGAGGATGGACATCTGTCATTCCCCGACGAACAGGAAGAGCGCCAGATGCGCCCAGACGGCCATGACGGTCGAGGAGTTTCTCGCACGTTTTCCCGAGGTGCCCCGTGATCTCCGCGATGAGGCGATCCTGGCTGAATACGTGATGGTCTTCGGTCCACTCCTGCACCTGGCGCAGAAACCGACACCATGCATGCGCGATGGCGGGGACGCGCAGCACGTGTTCTACGTCCGGCTTGTCAACGACCTGGCGATCTACGGAATCGGGCTCGCCAAGCGCGATCGGACACTCGCGCGGCTCGCAGCGACCCTCGACCAGTATCGAGCCCGGCCGGCGACGTTCGCGTGCACCCTCGTCCCCCGTCGGGCAGCAGGCGCGCCACGATCCGGCTGCACCTAAGGATTGAAGCGTTCTACGCCAGGAACTTATCCCACAATCCACTTGCTCACACCTTCCCTTTTTGATATCTTCTCTCCGATTCATCGAACTTCGCATGTCACGTGATCACGCATCGCTGTCAACGGGCTGCCTTGACCGGCGCGGAGCGCGCTGACGCCCCTTCCACGAAACGCCACCCTGGGAAACAGACGTTGAGCCGTGGGCGACTGCGGTCGAGCGCGTGTAGAGTCAGACCTGACTGGGAGGCCGATAGAGCCGAGCGAGGCCAAGATTGGGCGTGAGGGGACGGATCAGGCTTGGGGTGCTGGCTTCCGGTCGAGGGAGCAACCTCCAGGCCATCATCGATGCCAGCCGGGCCGGTCGGATCGACGCGGTCATCGGCGTCGTGATCAGTGACGTTGCCGATGCGTTCGCTCTCGAACGGGCACGTACTCACGGGATCGAGGCTGTGTTCGTCGATCCGAACCTGTTCGAAGCCAGGGAGGGATTTGACGCGGCCATCATCGACCTGCTGCGAAAGCGCGACGTCGATCTGGTGTGTCTCGCGGGATTCATGCGACTCCTGAGCCCGCCATTTGTCCGGGAATACCCGAATAGGATCATGAATATTCACCCCGCACTCCTCCCGGCCTTCCCTGGCCTTCATGTTCAACGCAAGGCGCTGAAGCACGGAATGAAGTTCTCCGGCTGCACCGTTCATTTCGTCGACGAGGGGACGGATACAGGCCCAATCATCATCCAGGCGGTGGTCCCGGTGCTGGACGACGACACCGACGAGAGTCTCTCGGCACGAATCCTCACCCATGAGCATCAGATCTACCCGAGGGCGATCCAACTGTTTGCCGAGGGGCGGCTGGAGGTTCGAGGCCGGCGTGTATTCTGCCAAGGGATTCCGGCCTCCCAGCAGGATGAAAGGCGGAGGTGGGGGATGATGAACCCATGACGATCCCGAACGCGCACCGGTCCGATCAGGGGCTTGTGCATATCCGGCGAGCACTGGTCAGCGTCTCGGACAAAAGTGGGTTAATCGAACTTGCTGCGGCGCTGCATGATCTCAGGATCGAGATCCTGTCAACCGGAGGAACGGCGCGCGCCCTGCGACAGGCCGGCATTCCCGTTGTGGATGTGGCTGACGTCACAGGCTTCCCGGAGATGCTGGACGGGAGAGTCAAGACGCTCCATCCGAAGATTCACGCAGGCATTTTGGCCAGTCGAAGCGAGCCGGAGCACCTGAGGCAACTGCGAGAGCATGCCATCGCGCCCATCGACCTCGTGGTCATCGCCCTCTATCCCTTCGAGGCCACGGTCGCCCGGACAGACGTGTCCTTCGAGGAGGCGGTGGAAAACATCGACATCGGCGGCCCAAGCCTGATCCGGGCTGCGGCGAAGAATCTTGAGCATGTCGCGGCGCTTGTCGATCCGGGGGATTACGCCCGCGTCCTGACGGAGCTTCGGCGGAATAACAGCCATCTTTCGAGAGCCACGCGACTCCATCTGGCCAGAAAGGCCTTCGCGCACGTTGCCCGCTACGATGCATTGATCGCGGGCTACCTTGAGCGGAACATCGAGGCGGGTGGAGAGAGCACGCTCCCAGATGTCCTCGATCTCCGCCTGTTCAAGGCGCAGCGCCTTCGCTATGGCGAGAACCCGCATCAGCGGGCGGCCCTCTACCGAGGTGCCGAGGCCGATGAGCCCTCCGTAGCATCCGCCAAGCAGCTTCACGGTAAAGAGCTCTCGTTCAACAACCTCCTGGACCTGGACGCGGCCCTCGCCCTCGCGAGAGAATTCGACGAGCCGGTCGCCGTCATCGTCAAGCACACCAACCCCTGCGGTGTCGGCCATGCGGCTCGGCTGATCGATGCCTATCTCCACGCCAGGGCCGCCGATCCCGCTTCGGCCTATGGCGCAGTGCTCGGCCTCAACCGTGCCGTGGACGTCGAGACGGCCCGGGAGTTGAGCGCCACCTTTGTGGAGGCGATCGTTGCCCCCGGCTACGAGGACGCGGCGCTTGCTGCGCTCAAAGAAAAAAAGGCGCTGCGACTCCTCCTGATCGAGCCCTGGCCCGGCCCGATGCGCCCCGATCGGCCCGGCAAAGAGCTTCGGTCGATCGCCGGCGGGATGCTGGTGCAGGAACGCGACACCATCGACCTGAATCTTGACGACCTTCGTGTCGTGACGCGTCGTCCACCCACGGCGGGAGAAATGCGGGCCCTGCGCTTTGCCTGGAAGGTGGCGAAGCACGTCAAGTCAAACGCGATCGTTCTGGCGAGCGAGCATGCGACGGTAGGAATCGGCGCCGGGCAGATGAGCCGGGTGGACGGCTGCCGTCTTGCGGTGATGAAGGCCGCCTCCCCCACCCGCGGAACCGTCCTGGCGTCGGATGGCTTCTTTCCGTTTCGCGACGGGGTCGAGGCGGCAGCGGCAGCCGGTGTCACAGCGATCATCCAGCCGGGCGGTTCCATTCGTGACGCAGAGGTGATCCAGGCGGCCGATGAGGCCGGCATCGCCATGGTCTTCACGGGGATTCGACATTTCCGCCACTGAGTCAGGGACCGGGGAGGAACAGGAAGTCGATGCAAGTACTCGTGATCGGCTCCGGTGGGAGAGAACATGCGCTCGCCTGGAAGATCGCCCAGAGCCCCAAGGTGGCCAAGGTCTGGGCCGCGCCCGGAAACGCCGGAATCAGCGAGGTCGCCGAAAGCGTCAATATCAGCGCCTCCGACATCCGACCGCTGGCCGATCTCGCTGAGCGGAAACGGATTGATCTGACCGTTGTCGGCCCCGAAGTGGCACTCACCCTGGGCATCGTGGATGAGTTCGAACGCCGAGGACTCCGCATCTTCGGCCCAAGCAAGGACGCGGCCGTCATCGAGGGGAGCAAGGTCTTCGCGAAAAATCTCATGAAGAAGTATCAGATCCCCAGCGGCTTCTTTCAGTCGTTTTATCGGGCGGAAGATGCCAGGCGGTACATCCAGGACGTTGGGGCGCCCATCGTCGTCAAGGCCGACGGCCTGGCGGCGGGAAAGGGAGCGATCGTCTGCATGGAGGTGTCGGAGGCCCTTGACGCGGTCAAGATGATCATGGAGGAGCGGGTATTCGGAGACGCGGGCGAGCGGGTCGTCGTCGAGGAGTACCTGGATGGAGAGGAGGCGTCCTTTCTCGCGTTCACAGACGGGGAGACGGTCTTGCCGATGGCGTCGTCTCAAGACCATAAGCGGGTCCTGGATGACGACCACGGCCCCAATACCGGTGGAATGGGCGCCTATTCCCCTGCCCCTGTCATCACTGAGTCGGTACACAAGCAGGTCATGAAGCGGGTGATGATCCCTGCGGTCAAGGGGATGGCGGCCGAGGGCCGACGATACAAGGGGGTCCTCTACGCAGGCCTCATGATCAAGGCGGGCGAGGTCAAGGTGCTGGAGTTCAATGCCAGGTTCGGCGATCCAGAGGCACAGCCGCTTCTGATCCGAATGGAATCGGACCTTGTCCCGATCCTTGAGGCCGTAGTTGAAGGGCGACTCAACGGGAAGACAATCGAGTGGAAATCGGGTCCGAGCGTCTGCGTCGTCATGGCCTCAGCGGGCTATCCTGGTCCGTATGAAAAGGGATATCCGATCACCGGGCTCCGCGAAGCGGCTTCGGAGCCGGGGGTCCTGGTCTTCCACGCGGGTACAAGCCGCAAGAATGACCAAGTGGTCACCGCTGGAGGCAGGGTTCTCGGGGTGACCGCGTTCGGGCGGGACATTCGCGATGCGATCGCCGTCGCCTACCGCGCGGTGAAAAAGATCCACTGGGAGGGCGCGCACTACCGGACGGACATCGGGCGGCGCGCCCTTGACCGCACCTCCTAGCCCCATGGCGAAGCGAGCCCTGGTCGGAATCGTCATGGGAAGCGAGTCGGACCTCCCGGTGATGGAGTTGGCCGCCAAGGCGCTCGATCGTTTCGGCATCCCGTTCGAGCTCAGGATCTGCTCCGCACACCGCTCTCTTCATGCCACCCTCGACTATGTCAAGAAGGCCGAAGCGCGAGGCATCCAAGTGATCATCGCCGGCGCCGGCGGCGCGGCTCACCTGGCCGGCGTCATCGCGGGCCAGACGACCCTTCCGGTCATCGGGGTGCCGCTGGCCTCCAGCCCACTCAAGGGACTTGATTCCCTTCTCTCCGTTGCACAGATGCCAGGGGGGGTTGCGGTGGCGACCATGGCGGTCGGTGAATCGGGCGCCAGGAACGCCGGGGTCATGGCCGCCCAGATCCTGGCCCTCTCAGACGCAGCACTCCGACGCAAGCTGGTTTCCTATAAGGAGGCGTTGGCTTCAGAAGTGGGGGAAAAAAATCGCAGGCTCCAACGGCGTCGCCCTTGAGTTGTCTCCCTCTGGACTGACATCCCCTCAGGAGCCGCTGGCACACCTGATGAAGCCGAGCGGCCGCGGTCGAGTGTACCTGCTCCTCTGCGTATTCCTCGGGTTCAGCATCACTTTCCATCTCTGGTTTATCGGCTCGGGCCGCCTCGACTTGGCGCCGGACGAGGCACACTATTGGGCGTGGTCGAAGCGCATTGACTGGAGCTACTACAGCAAGGGTCCGATGGTGGCCTACCTTATCGCCTTGTCCACCCGACTGGGCGGCGACACAGAATTCTTTACGCGTCTTCCGGCGGCTGTTCTTTCGGCGGGAACAGGACTGCTGACATTCTTGCTGGCCCGCAGGCTCTGCCGATCTGCGAGAACAGGCCTCGACGCAGTCCTACTCGTGGGAGCCATGCCGCTCGCCCAGGCGGGCTCGATCCTCATGACCATCGATGCCCCGCTGGTCTTTTTTTGGATGCTGGCCCTCTTCGCGATCCACTCCGCGTTGGAGACACATCACAACGGTTGGTGGCTGGTGGCGGGAACCGCGCTCGGCTTCGGACTGCTCAGCAAGTACACGATGGCGGTCATGATCCCTCAGATCTCCCTGTACCTTGCGCTTTCCAAGAGCCATCGCCCTTGGACCCGGCGACCTGGACCCTACCTCGCCCTCGGAACCGGCTTTCTTCTCTTTATTCCAGTGGTCTGGTGGAACGCGACGCACGGCTGGATCTCGTTCCGCCACCTCCTAGGCCAGGTCGGAGTAGGGAAGGCCGCGATCTCCCCGCTGAAGAGCATGGGGGAGTTTGCAGGCTCGCAGATAGCTGCGGTGACCCCCGTGCTCTTCACGTTGCTGATAATCGGGATAGGGCGCGTCGGGCGCGCGGGATTGGGTCGGCGCGGTGATGACGCATCCCTTTTTCTCTTCTGTGCATCTGTGCCTCTCCTGCTCGCGTGTCTCCTCGTCAGTCTGTGGACCAAGGTACAGGCCAACTGGGCGGCGCCGGCATACATCGCAGCGGCTGTCGCCGCCGCTGTCTGGCTGTCCGGATCGCCTCGAAACCGCATTCCTTACCGTGGAACGCGGGCCGCTCGAACCCTTCTCGCTGTGGGCTTGCTCACTGGCTTCCTCGTGAGCACAATCGGTTACTTTCCACGATCACTCGCCTCGATCGGCCTTCCCCTGCCTGATAGAATCGATCCCACCAAGCGCTTGAGGGGGTGGAAGGATCTCGGCCGGAGGGTCAGTGAGATTCATCAGGAGATGAGCCGAAGCAGACCGACGTTTCTCTTCAGCGACCAGTACGGGATTGCCAGCGAGATGATGTTTTACGTACCAGCTCATCCGAAGACGTATAACATTCCGCTCGGGCGACGAATGAACCAGTTCGATGTGTGGGGAGGGACGGCGGAGGTGCTTGGTTGGAACGCCATCTATGTGGTTGGCAGGACCGGCAAGCTTCCATCTGCCATTCTTCGATCGTTCGAGTCCGTTGAGCGAGATTGGCCGCACCACCTCGCGACGCTCGATCAGAAAAGATCCTGGTCGATCTTTCGGTGCTACGGGTTCCGGGGATTCCCGCCGCGTGAGCTGCATGGGTATTAGATGAACGACGAGCTCCGATCGATCCCTGAGAACGAGGATGACCGGGCTCGCCCGTGGCTTTCCATCGTCATCCCGTTTTACAACGAGGAGGAAAGTATACATCAACTTCACGAGCAGATCGTCAGGGCACTCGCGCGGCTTGACGAACAGTACGAAGTCCTCGCCATAGATGACGGGAGCACCGATGGGACGTTCGCCGCTCTCGAGCGGGTCCTCAAGATTGACCCACGGTGGAGCGTTGTCGTACTCCGGCGTAACTTTGGACAGACAGCGGCCCTTTCAGCAGGTTTTGACCGTGCAAGAGGCCAGGTGATTGTGACGCTCGACGGAGATCTTCAAAATGACCCAGCCGACATCCCGAGGTTGCTGGAATTGATCGAGACGTACGACGTGGTGAGCGGCTGGAGGGCTGATCGGAGGGATCCCTTCGTCTCCAGGCGTCTTCCCTCCGTGGTGGCCAATTGGCTGATTTCAATGACCACCGGCGTTCGGCTACACGATTATGGATGCACCCTCAAGGCCTATCGTCGGGACGTCGTGGAAAACCTCCGCCTGTACGGGGAGCTCCATCGATTTATTCCTGCGATTGCCAGCTGGATGGGGGTCTCTATCGCAGAGGTCAAAACCAACCACCGACCAAGGCAATTCGGCCGATCAAAATATACCATCTCGCGAACGGTCAGGGTCCTCTTGGATCTGATATCTGTGAAGTTCTTCCTGAGCTTCATGACCAAACCGATCCAGATCTTCGGCCTCCTGGGGATCACGGTCGGGGCCACAGGTGGCGGCCTTCTGCTGTACCTCATCAGCCTCAAGGTGCTCATGGCCCAACAGATTGGCGGACGCCCGCTCTTGCTGTTGTCGGTCCTCCTCGTGCTTCTGGGTGTTCAGTTGGTTGGCATGGGCTTGCTCGGTGAGATGGTGGCGCGAGTGTACCACGAGATGCATGCAAAGCCGATCTACATGATAAAACGGATTGTCCGAATGCAAAGCGACCGGGGCCGGCCGTGACCACACTACCCGCAGGTCCCAAAGGCGCGCCCTGGCGGTTCTGGCTGAAGCTTCTGGTGAGCCTGGCCCTCCTTGCTTTCCTCTTCAGCCGGACCGATCTGCCGGCCATCTGGGCCCTCTTTCGCTCTCTGCGTCTCCCGCTCCTACTGAGCTCCGTCGTCCTCTATCTCCTTGCGCAGATACTCAGCACGCTCCGTTGGCGATGCCTGCTCCAGGCTGAACAGATCAACCTCTCGACCTGGCGGCTGATGCTCCTATACTTTGAGGGGATGTTCTTCAACCTGATGCTGCCAACGGTCATAGGCGGGGACGTCGTTCGCGGGTATCAGATCTTCCGGCTCACCGAACAGAAAGAATCCTCCCTGGCTTCAATACTCGTTGAACGGCTATCAGGGTATGTTGCGCTGATCATGATCGCGTGCGTTGCCCTCCTCCTCGGGTATCCGTATCTTCGCGATCCTGTGACGGTATGGCTGATTGCAGCTTCGGGAGCGGGAATTATCGGCATCATCGCCGGATTGCTGAGCGATCAGCTCCAGATGCTGCTATTTAAACTGTTGCATCGCGCGGGCCTCGGGCGTTTCCACGAGACGCTCCAGCGTTTCTATGGGGCGCTCCAGCGTTACTGGAAACACAGGCGAGCCCTGCTCCAAGCGCTCGGGCTCTCGTTGATCCTCCAGTCACTCCTGATCATCATTTTCTACCTCATCTCCCGCTCACTGAACTTGTCAGTCCCCCTGCGCTCCTTTTTCCTGTTCGTCCCGCTGATTAGCGTGGTCTCGATGCTGCCGATCTCCGTGGCGGGGCTCGGTCTCCGCGAGGGCAGCTCGGTTTATTTCTTCGCGAAGGTGGGGCTAGATTCAGCGGGCGCACTAAGCCTCTCCTTGCTTTGGTTTGCCGTCACAGCTTGCTGCAGCGGGCTAGGGGGTATTGTGTTTCTCGTCGGTCACCCATACCCGGACACGCGCCCCTAACCCAGGGAGATGTCAGTGCCCCTTGCACCGTGGTTCGACAGAGTCCGAGAGTGGGACATCGCTGGGCTTCGCCTTATCGCTATAAGCCTGCGAAATGGATTGTTCGATTCGCTGATGCCGGTCATCACGAACAAGTGGAACTTCATCGGACCGCTGGCCTTGCTCATACTGTATTTGATCCTCTTCCGCCCGAGGAAGGATCAGTTGCTGGCGATATCCGCTGTGGCGTTGGTTTTGCTGGCCGACACTACCACTCAGATCATCAAGGACCTGGTCCAACGGATCAGGCCATGTCACGTATTCCAGCAGGCCCAACTCCTTCAGAGGGCTGTCTGCACCGATTCGTTTTCCTTTCCCTCAAACCACGCGAGCAACACATTTGCTCTCGCCGCCTTTATCTCCTATAATTACCCACGGCTGGCGGTTCCTTCATTTCTTACCGCCGGCCTGGTGGGCTACTCTCGGGTGTACCTAAGCACCCATTATCCGACCGATGTCTTGGCCGGAGCCGGCTGGGGGATGCTCTTAGGCTTCATGGCTGGCATGGTGGCTCAGCGTCTGACGCGGCTTGGACAAGGTGATGACCCAACCGGACGGGAGGTCGCAAAGGAGTCGGTGGGATCCCAGACCACACCTTCTCAATAAACCGCACAATCCAGGTGGATGAAGGCCTCAGTCAATGGACACAACAATGCATAAGGGGCCGATCCGACTCACCGCCCTCTCACATGGGGCGGGGTGAGCCTGCAAGATCAGTCCCGCTGATCTGGCCCAGGTCTTGGGCCATCTGCCGCGCTTCAGCGACCCGAAGGTATTGGTGGGGATGGAGACATCCGACGATGCCGCCGTGTATCAACTGGATGGTGGGCTGGCGATCGTGCAGACGGTAGACTATATCACGCCCGTGGTGGATGACCCCTACAGTTGCGGCCTGATCGCCGCGGCCAACTCCTTGAGCGACATCTACGCCATGGGAGCAAGGCCCCTGTTCGCCCTCAACATCGTCGGCTTTCCCGTCGGTTCACTTCCGCTGAACGTGTTGGAGGAGATCCTTCGTGGAGGCGCCGACAAGGTCCGGGAGGCGGGAGCTTCAATCATCGGAGGACACAGTATTGACGACCCCGAGCCCAAATACGGTCTCGTCGTTACCGGCGTGATCGACCCGGCCAGGATTTTTAGGAACTCCACCGCCCGGACGGGCGACGATCTGATTCTGACTAAACCCATTGGCCTCGGGATCATCACCACCGGGATCAAGCGGGAAAAGGTCTCCCAGGCGACAATCGATGCCGCCGTGCGCCTCATGGCGACCCTCAATAGAGGCGCATCCGAGGCCATGGTAGAGGTGGAGGCGCACGCGTGTACAGATGTCACAGGTTTCGGTCTCCTCGGCCACCTTCACGAGATGACAAGGGGAGCCAAGGTCGGCGCACGAGTCTCGCTTTCGAAGGTTCCCATTATTCCCGATGCGTGGAGGTTGGTGCGAGACGGAATTTGTCCCGGCGGGACACAACGAAACCACGATGCACTGCGGGAGGCTGTTGTTTGGGATCCAGGGATTTCGAGGGAGGCCCAGCTTATTCTCTGCGACGCCCAGACGTCCGGCGGCCTCCTGATTGCTGTGCCCAAGGAAAGGAGCGCAGCATTGATTCAACGCCTGCAAGACCATCAGACACCGGCCGCCAGCGTGATCGGCGAGATCATCGAGGATCCGGCTGGTCGGATCCGGTTGGAGCCGTAGGTCGCACGCCTCTGCATCGTCAAGAAGAGGTCGTTCAACTCTATAATTAGAGACTCTTTTCCCACCTGTCCGCCCTACCACCAACCCCGTTCGTTCATCTTGCCAGTCGCGTCGCAGCGGTAGTCGCGCTTCGGTGCACCCTCTCGTCTCAGCCTCAGTCACAACCCGACGGAGACAATCCGGAAGACCATGAAGGCTTTCCTGGCGTTCACAGCCGCTCACACAATCGGCGTCACGCTATAACACGAAGGCCACGGTGGGAATTCAGATATCTGCCGAATGATGAATCCGTGGAAGACGGTGCGGGGGTCTTGCAGCGTCAACTCTCCCGCGGCGCGCGGGGAGGCCGTGAGACTGGCCTGCCGACGATCCGCAAAGCGAGCGCGGCGGCCAAGGCGGCAAAAAGGAGCATAAAGGCTCCATCCGAGAGCGTTGGGATAATCGGGACATCGGAAGGTGTGGTGGCGACGCCGGTGGGGTTCGCTCCCACGGGGATCGCGGCGGTCACCGTGTTCGTGGCGGTGTTGATGACGGAGACGCTGTCGGAGTTCTGATTCGGCACGTACACCGATGTGCCATCACGACTCACCGTCAGGAAATCAGGCCTCTGCCCCACGGGGATCGCGGCGGTCACCGTGTTCGTGGCGGTGTCGATGACGGAGACGGTATTGGATACGAAGTTGGCCACGTAGACGAAGGCGCCATTGGGGGTGACGGCGACGCCAGCGGGGCCGGTCCCCACGGGG
>JACPQX010000142.1 GCA_016190255.1 Candidatus Methylomirabilis oxygeniifera
AGCCATGTGTCATTGCGAGGGCACGGAGTGTCCCCTTCGACCACACTCAGGGCAGGCTCCGCAATCCCACCGTTCTTCGCAGCCCCAAGAACGGAGAGATTGCCGCGCTCCCGTTGGTCGCTCGCAATGACCGCTCAACGCGAGTTCCCCAGTTTGCCATCATGTGAATCGAAATTAGGACAGTAACGATCACGCGCGTCCGCAGATACGCTCGTAGATCCGATCGAGGTCCTCCATCGAGTAAAACTCCACCTCAATTGTCCCGCCAGCCCCCTTTCGGGCGATGCGGACTTTCGTTCCAAGCGCCTGACGAAGAGCGTCCTCCGCAGCCCGGACCGCCGGCTGCCCAATGGGGGCGCGGCGCTTCACCCTGGCGGGCCGCTTCATCCGGCGGACCAATGCCTCGGTTCCCCGCACGGACAGGCCAAGGCGGACCGCCTGGTCGCGGGCCTTCACCTGCTCGGCGCCCCGCTCCAATCCCAGCAGCGCGCGGGCGTGCCCCTCCGACAGGATGCCCGCAACCACGTCGGCCCTGACCTGCTTCGGCAGCTTGAGAAGCCTGAGCGCATTCGCCACCGAGGAGCGATCGCGCCCCACCCGACGGGCGACCTCTTCCTGCGTCAGCCCGAATTCCTCCTGGAGTCGGAGATAGGCCTCGGCCTGCTCGATCGGGTTCAGGTCCTCCCGCTGCAGGTTCTCAACCAGCGCGAGCTCCAGCGCCTGGCCACCGGAGAGCTCCTTCACGACGGCAGGCACAGCGGAGAGCCCCGCCATGCGGGCTGCCCTGAGGCGTCGCTCACCCGCTACGACCTCTAGCCGACCCCCTTCGCGGCGAAGGATAATAGGGGAGAGCACTCCATGAACCGCGATGGAGGCCGCCAATTCGTTCAGCCGGGCCTCGTCGATGGAGCGGCGGGGCTGGAATTGCCCCAGCGCGATCTCCTCCACGGCAATGTAGATGACCCCGGAGGCATCACCTCCGGGGATCAGTGCCTCCAGCCCCCTGCCGAGGGCTCTTCGCTGTGCCATCGATTATCTCCTTGGCCAGGCGTAGGTAGCTCTCAGCCCCTGCCGAGCGAATGTCGTACAGGATCACCGGCTTGCCGAAGCTTGGCGCCTCGCTCAACCGCACGTTGCGCGGGATCACCGTTCGAAAGACCTCACGCGGAAAGTGGCGCCGCACCTCCTGCTCCACCTGCTCGCAAAGATTCAGCCTGGAGTCGTACATCGTCAGGACGATGCCTTCTATCTCCAGGCCGGGGCTAAGCCTCATGCGGCAGAGACGGACAGCGTCGATGATTCGCGCCAGCCCCTCCAGGGCATAATATTCGCATTGAAGCGGGATCAGGACCGAGTGTGCGGCGGCCAAGGCGTTGATAGTCAGGAGGCCAAGGGAGGGCGGGCAGTCAATCAGAACGTAGGCGTACTCTTCAACCTTCGTGCTGAGCGCCTCCTTGAGTCGAGTCTCCCGCCGGGGAGCCTCGGCCAGCTCAAGCTCCGCCCCGATAAGCCGATCGCCTGTCGGGACCAGATCAAGTCCGGGTACGGAGGTTGGCCGCGCCGCTTCAGCGACCCTCGCCTCCCCGGTGATGAGCTCGTAGACGCCCGGCGCCGCAGTGTGCTCAAACCCCAGGCCGCTGGTGGCGTTACCCTGCGGGTCGATGTCGAGCAGGAGCGTCCGCCGCTCCGCCGCCGCGAGGCACGCGGCCAAGTTCACGGCCGTGGTGGTCTTGCCGACCCCGCCCTTCTGATTCGCGATGGCAATGATGCGCGTCGCCGCCCTCCCTCTCTGGAAGGGGAAGGATACCATGGCCGGAGGACGGAACAAAGCGGAAAGGTGGCGTGTGTTTCACGTGAAACATCTCGTGGTCCGGTGGGGCGATTTTTCCAATATCAGGAGTTGGGTCGGGGGGAGCCCCGCGTCGATGCCCGGCGCCTGCCGCATCGCCGCCTTGATGTCCAGGGCGGTGAGGGGGGGGCGCATCATTTCAAGCGACAGTGCTGTCTTTTGCCCCACCTGAACGACCAGCCGCCCACCCGGCGCCAGAAGGGGCTCCGCCAATGCGACCACGTCCGGCAGCGTCCCAACGGCTCGCGCGAAGGCGAGGTGGTACCTCCTTCGGTGCTCCGTCTCCCCTTGGAGGTCCTCTGCCCGTGCGCGCAGACAACGAACCCCGGTGAGCCCGAGTTGCCGAATGACGTGCCTCATGAAGGTCACTCGGCGCCGTGCGGCGTCCACGAGAAGCATCTCGATCTCGGGATAGCAGATCTTCAACACCAGCCCTGGCAGGCCAGCGCCAGAGCCGATGTCCACCGCGATCAGCCCCGGCGCCGGCTCGAACCCCCATGTATAGCTCAGAGAGCGAAGAAGCCCCTCGCGAACGATCGCCTGGTCGGACTTGAACCCGGTCAGGTTGACACGTGCGGCCCATCGGAGCAGTTCCGAGCGGTAGACACCCAATGCGTGAAGCTGCGCCGGCGTCGCTTGAATACCAAGACGGCCCAGCCCCTCCCGCAGGAGGTGATCGGCGACCCCTCCGTCGCGGTCGGCGACTCGGCCAGCCGCTCTGTCCATCCTAGTCCGTCGGGGCTAAACGAGGCGCGAGTTTCCCTCGCCTTTCAAGCCAGTACTGCTGGCCGACCTGAAGGATGTTATTGACGAGCCAGTACAGGACCAGCCCTGAGGGGAAGTTCCAAAACATGAAGGTGAACATCGTGGGCATCAGGTAGAGCATCATCTTGGCCTGCCGCGGATCACCGGCGGCCGGTGCCATCTTCTGCTGGACGAACATGCTGGCCCCCATCAGAAGCGCCAGGAGATTGAAGGGGTAGTTCTTGAGGCCCCAGATATCGATGGCAAAAAGCGCATCCGGCTGAGAGAGGTCTCTGATCCAGAGAAATCTGGCCTGCCACATCTCCACCGAGCTTGAGAGGGCGTTGTAGAGGGCGATGAAGATCGGGATCTGCAAGAGCATCGGAAGACACCCGCCCATCGGGTTCACGCCGTGCTTCTTGTAGAGATCCATCGTCTCCTGCTGCTTCTTCTGTGGGTTGTTCTTGTATCGCTCCTGAACGGCGGCGATTCTCGGCTGCAGGGCCTGCATTGCCTGCATGGAGCGGAGGCTCTTCGCTGTCAGCGGGTGGAAGGCCACCTTCTGCAGCACCGTGATTAGAATGATCGCCAGGCCGTAGTTGCCGCTGAATCGATAGAGGAGCCGCAGCAGGTGGAGCGCCGGACGGGCGAGAAAGTCGAACCACCCAAGATCCACAATGCTGTCGAGGTCGGGGCCGGCGGCCTTCAGCCGGTCGATCTCTTTCGGCCCGGCGTAGAGCGCGAAGCCCTGCGTCGTCTCCTTCCCGGGCTGAACAGTCTGAGCGGGCGCGGCCAGCGCGATAAGGGGTTGCCCGCGAGCGTCCTTTCGCACCGCGGCCGCCGCCCCTCCGGCCTCCGGTAGCAGCGCTGCGGTAAAGTAGAGGTCGTGGAGCGCCGTCCATGACACCGCCCCGCTATGGCTGGCCACCCCCTGGAGCTTTTGGACATCGTCGGTGATGCGCCGGCCGTCCACCCAACTGGTCGGGGGCAGCAGGCCCGATGACTGCTTGCTAAGGCTATCGTGAAATCCAGGCCCCCATGCAAGTTCCGGCAGGATGGCAACCGGCTTCGTCCCGATGTTTTTCCAGGAAAGCCTGACATCAACGCGATAGCTGTCGCTTTTGAAGGTGAAGCGCTTTGTGAGCCGAAGTGGGCCCCTTGAGCGGGAGGAAAAGGTGATCGCTCCCGTCTCTGCCGCGGACCTCAGCGTAAGCGCCCCCTTGTCCGGCTCAAAGTCAAGCGGGGCGGCCTCTTCCAGCTTTCCACTCCATGCGAGAAGGGGGCCCCAGGGGCCTGCCGCTGGCGCAACCAGATCCACGGCGCGCCCATCTCGAGAGGAGTAGCGCTTGAGCTGCCAACTCTTCAGTGTCCCGCCCTTCGTGGTGAAGACGGCGCGGAGGAGATCGGTATCCACAATCACCTCCCGCTCCGGCACGTCGGCTGAAGCCGCCCTGCCTTGGAGCAGCGCTGAAGAAATGGGGGGCACGGCAGCGTGGGGCAGAGGAGGCGGCTTCGCTCCCGGCGAGGAGACGCCCTGTTTCACCGGCGTCGGCGGTTCCTCATGTCGAAGAAAAAAGTATTGGTAGCCGACGAAGATCAGCACCACCAGGATGGTCGCAAGCAGCGCGCGCTGTTCTGTAGACATGTGCCTCTTATCGCCGAAGTCGATAGGGCCGGGTCCGCGGATGGCCTACTGCACAGGATCGTACCCGCCTGGGTGCCACGGGTGACATCGGGCAAGACGACCGACGGCCTGAAGAAGACCTCTCGCCGCTCCGTTTCGGCCGATCGCCTCATACGCGTAATCGGCGCATGACGGGTAAAATCGGCAGGCGGGCGGAAGCAGCCTGGAGCCGGTGGCCTTGTAGATCGCAAGAAGCGATCGGGCAATCCCGGCCAGCATGATCATCGCATACTTGCCATGCTGCCTCGCGGCCGTGAAGCCGGCGCGGCAGCCCGAGTGAAGAGCTCCGTGAGCTCATCTCTTATCGCTCGTCGCCCCAGAGCGTCTATCTTTCTTCCCCTGGTGGTGATTACGATCTCCCGTGCTTCTGGGAGGTTGTGACGATGGGCCCGATGCGCTTCTCGGGCCTGCCTCTTCGCTCTGTTCCGAACTGTTGCGTGTCCCGCGCGGGCGCCAAAAGCCAGCCTCAGCACCTGTTTTTTAGTTGACGTAGGCCGCGCGTAAAGAGTAAAATGGCGTGTCACAATGGCAGCTCTGAGTTGAGCTGCAGAACTAGGACCCACAGCGTCTGGTGGTCGAGTTATATTTCCGGAACAATCCGGGCTGACGTAGTCCTTGGCGGGCGGCGGTGCTGTGTCAGACGGCGAGCCTCTTGCGGCCCTTTGCCATTCGTCGCTTGATGATCTTTCGGCCATTCGGGGTGCTCATTCGAGCAAGAAAGCCGTGGGTTCGTTTCCGCTTGCTCTTGTTTGGTTGATAGGTTCGTTTCATGGCCGGCCCTTATCCTCAGATTGAGGGTCTCACTTAGATCGTTGCACCTGAGCAAACGGGGTGCAGTATAACTTGCGGAGGCTGTGCTGTCAAGGTGCAAATGCTTCTAGTTGATTCTGGAGCCGCTCTTCGTTCCCTCCTCCGCCTCCACCCGAGAAAAATCGGCCTAACGCGTTGTTTTTTAAGGTGTTCCATTGCTTTCCACAGGTGTGGAAAAGATGTGTGTAAGTGAATCTGATGGGCTGTCCCCAATGTCCCCTGGTTGAAGTTGTGGATTTCCATTGTTGATTCCTCGTCTTATATAGTTAGTCACATTTTCTATACAGGCCTGCACTGTCGAAAAAGGCATCTACATCGATAGGCTACTCTACTTATCCAGATATTAAGACCCACTATTATTACTACTCTTTGTTATAGATCTGTACAGAATAGAAAGAATAGTCACGAACTTCACCGTTAGACTGGGGGCTTAGGCTTAATGCATATCAGGATATCTCGAGATGAGTTCTATGGCGGTGTAGGACCAATTCAGGCGGTTGTTGAAACCAAGAGAAGCCTTCCCATTCTTTCTCATCTCCTCCTTGAAGCCTCCGCCAATCACTTCTCGATATTCGGAACAGATCTGGATGTTGGAGTGCGCAAGCGACTTGATGCACAGGTACTCAAGGAAGGCTCAATCGCTCTGTCCGCCAGAAAACTGTACGAGATCATCCGGGAGCTTCCTGCTGCATCCATAGAGTTTACCGCCGATGCCGACCTCACGGCAACCATAACGTGCGGAACGACCGAATTTAGGATGAAAGGTCTACCGAGAGACGATTTCCCATCCATGCGAGAGCCCAAAGCGGCGGCTATTGTCTTGGATCGCCGGCTGTTTCGCGACATGATTCGACGGACACTGTTCGCCGTCTCTTCAGACCAGACGCGCTATACCCTGAATGGAGTGCTGTTCAAAGTAACGCAAAAAGATGCCAGGATGGTAGCCACTGACGGGCATCGGCTCGCAATTACCACACACGACGGCGATCTGGTCAAGGACAGCGGGCCCGTTGAGGCAATCATCCCGAGGAAGGCTGCGGCAGAGGCGCTGAAATTGTTGAAGGAGGAGCCGGGCGAGGTTGAGATAGAGATCGGAGAGAATCACCTTCTTCTGAGCAGCGATCAGACCTTGATCGACGCGCGCCTTATCGAGGGACAGTTTCCTAATTACGAACAGGTCATTCCGACGACCGCGACGAAGCAAGTTACGGTCAGTCGCGACGCGCTCCTCGCCGGGCTTCGCCGCACCTCTACCATTATTGGGGAGCGCACCACCCCCACCACAGTGGAGTTGAAACGCGGGCAGCTTCTCCTGAGTTGCATCAACCTCGATCTCGGGGAGGCGCGGGAGCGCCTGGACGTCGAGTACGAGCACGAGGACATGACGATAGGGTTCAACGCGCGCTACATCCTTGATTTCCTAAGCGTTGTGGAGGCGGAGCAGGTGACCATGCACCTCCAGGATCCGCTGAGCCCGGCCCTGTTTCGTGCCAAGGACGACAAGAGGTACACGTGCGTTATCATGCCGATGAGGATATAGCGCTGAGGTTTGTAACACAACAGAAGGAGGAGTATGGGCAAGGAACCAAAGGATCTTGAAATTGAGGTCGCCGATCACGCAGGTGTTCAACAGGCTGCCCCGATCGAGGCGTATGGCGCCGAGCAGATCAGGGTGCTTGAGGGCCTTGAGGCCGTGCGAAAGCGGCCGGCTATGTACATCGGCGGAACCGGGCCGGAGGGGCTCCACCACCTCGTATACGAAGTCGTGGACAACAGCGTCGACGAGGCATTAGCCGGATTCTGCGACCACGTTGATGTGACCATCCACTCCGACAACAGCATCACCGTGGTGGACAATGGGCGCGGCATACCTGTTGACACCCACGAGCAGACAGGCCGGCCGGCCTTGGAGGTGGTGATGACCACGCTTCATGCCGGGGGCAAGTTTGACAATTCGGCCTACAAGGTGTCGGGCGGCCTGCACGGCGTTGGGCTCTCTGTGGTCAATGCGCTATCAGAGTGGCTCGACGTGGAGATCTGGCGTGACGGGAAGAAGCACCTGCAGCGGTATGAGCGCGGCAAGCCGGCGGGGGACATTGAGGAGGTCGGCAAAACGCGGAAGACCGGGACCCGCGTGACGTTCCTTGCCGATTCGCAGATCTTCGAGGATCGGGGCTACAGCCTGGATACGCTCAGCAACCGGCTGCGCGAGTTGGCGTTCCTCAACAAGGGCCTGCGCATACGGCTCGCCGACGAACGCGTCAGCGAGACGCGGGAGTTTTATTACACCGGCGGCATCAGGTCCTTCGTCGAGCTGCTAAATGAGAACAAGACCGTTGTGCACCCGAAGCCGATCTACATCGAGGCCCAGCGCGAGACCACCGTGGTCGAGGCGGCCCTCCAGTACAACGATGGCTACGCCGAGACGGTCTTCTCTTTCGCGAACAATATCAACACACACGATGGCGGCACCCACCTCATCGGCTTCCGGTCGGCGCTCACCCGCACCATTAACAACTATGCAGCGGCGCGAGATCTGCTCAAGAATCTGAAGGCCACACTGACCGGCGACGACATCCGCGAGGGGTTGACTGCCGTGATCAGCGTGAAACTCCAGAACCCCCAATTTGAGGGGCAGACCAAGGCCAGACTGAATAACCCGGACATCAAGGGCCTGGTCGAAACCGTTGTGAACGAGAAGCTGGGGGAATACCTGGAGGAGAACCCGGGGATCGGCCGACGGATCGTTGAGAAGGCGGCCGAAGCGGCGCGTGCGCGCGAGGCGGCCCGTAAGGCGAAGGAGCTGGTGCGGCGGAAGGGCGCGCTGGACGGCGACGACCTGCCCGGCAAGCTGGCCGATTGCTCCGAGAAGGACCCGGCGCTCTCCGAGCTCTATATCGTCGAGGGCGATTCGGCCGGCGGCTCGGCTAAGCAGGGGCGCGACCGGAGGTTTCAGGCCATTCTGCCGCTCAGAGGCAAGATTCTGAACACCGAGCGCGCGCGCGCCGACAAGATGCTTTCCTCGGCGGAGATCCGGGTCCTCATTTCGGCCCTGGGGGCCGGCATTGACCCCGAATTCGACATCGGGCGACTGCGCTATCATCGGGTGATCATCATGACCGATGCCGATGTTGATGGCGAGCACATCCGCACGCTGCTCTTGACCTTCTTCTTCCGGCATCTTCGCCAGACCATCGATGGGGGCCACCTGTATATTGCACAGCCGCCCTTGTATAAGGTGAAGAAGGGGAAGGTCGAGCGGTATCTGAAGAACGACCGGGCGATGGAGGACTTTCTATTGGAGGTGGCCACCGAGACGCTCCGTGTGGAGGGCAGCAACGGGGGGACGGCCTGGACTGGACAGCGCCTGGGGGGCATCTTGCGGAAGCTGATGACGTGGCAGAGCTGCCTTCGCGCGCTGGAGCGCAGGGGGCGGCACCCAGGCGCGGTCTCGGCGCTGGTACAGTCCGGGGGCGTCAGCCGTGGAGCCCTCAAGGACGAGGATAAGGCGCGCCGGCTCTTGGCGCGGCTGATGCGGGCGCTCCAGGCCGAAGGGCGGCTGGAGTGGGATGATGAGCAGGAGGCCTATCGGATCGCCCTCACCTTCGGCAGCAATGGTCAGGATCAACGGCGCACCGCAGTGATTGACCAGGGGCTCGTGGGGTCGCCGGAGTACCGTGAGCTGGAAGCCGCCGCCGCCTCGCTGTCCGGGCTTGGCCCGCCGCCGTTCACCGTGGCCGCCGAAGGCGATAGCGCCTCAGCGGGGTCGTGGAGCGAGCTGCTTGCGTGCAGCATGGGGTTGGCCAAGAAGGGCTTGGCGATCCAGCGCTATAAGGGTCTGGGCGAGATGAATCCCGAACAGCTTTGGCAAACGACGATGAACCCCGACACGCGAACCCTGCTGCGGGTCACGGTAGAGGACGCGGTGGCCGCCGAGCAGATCTTCACCACGCTGATGGGCGACCAGGTCGAGCCAAGGCGACAGTTCATCGAGCGGCACGCGCTGGAAGTGAGCAACCTAGACATCTAGTTCAGAGTTCACAGTTCAGAGTTCATAGATGGAGAGAGGCCCTCTGGTCCTCGCCAGAATCAGGTTGCCTTACTGTGAACTATGAACTATCGACTATGAACTCCCATCGTGTGGAGGCCCGGAAATCGGGCCATTTTCGTTTGTGCGGATCGAGGAGGAGCAGATGCCTGACGAGCAGCACCCCACACTAAGCCGGATCGGCGAGGTGAGGCCCACCGATATCCACGAGGAGATGCGACGCTCGTATTTGGACTACGCGATGAGCGTCATCATCGGGCGGGCTCTGCCGGACGTGCGAGACGGCCTGAAGCCTGTCCACCGACGGGTTCTGTACGCCATGCAGGAGCTTGGACTGGCCTTCAACCGCCCCTACAAGAAGGCCGCCCGAGTCGTGGGCGAGGTCCTGGGGAAGTACCACCCGCATGGCGACACAGCGGTTTACGACACCATTGTCCGCCTGGTCCAGGACTTCTCTATGCGGTACCCGCTCGTGGACGGCCAGGGGAATTTCGGTTCGGTGGATGGGGACGCGCCGGCCGCGATGCGGTACACCGAGGTCCGGCTCGCGAAGATCGCGCAGGAGATGCTCCGAGACATCGACAAGGAGACGGTGGACTTTGCGCCCAACTTCGACGACACGCTTCAGGAACCGACACTCCTGCCGGCCGCCCTTCCGAACCTCCTCGTCAACGGCTCTTCCGGGATCGCGGTCGGCATGGCGACGAACATCCCTCCCCACAACCTGGGCGAGACCGTGGACGCCCTGCTGCTGCAACTCGATGACCCGGAGGTGACGCTCGATCGGCTCATGGAGGTGTTACCCGGGCCGGACTTTCCCACTGCCGCATACATCCACGGCAGGCAGGGGATTCGGGATGCCTATACGTCGGGCCGAGGTCTGATCCAGATGCGCGCGAAGGCGTTCGTCGAGAAGGGAAGAGGCGGGCGCGAGAGCATCATCATCTCGGAGCTGCCGTATCAGGTCAACAAGGCCAAGCTTATCGAGCGGATCGCCGAGCTGGCCCGAGATCGAAGGATCGAGGGGATCTCGGACCTCCGGGACGAGTCGGATCGCGAGGGGATGCGGATCGTCATCGAATTAAAGAAGGACACACCGCCCGAGCCGATCCTGAATCAGCTCTACAAGCACACGCCGATGCAATCGACCTTCGGCGTCATCATGCTGGCGCTCGTAGATAACCAGCCGAAGGTGCTGAAGCTGGAGGAGATGCTTCACCACTTCATCGAGCACCGGAAGACCATCGTCCTGCGCAGGACCCGATTCGACCTTAAGAAAGCAGAGGAGCGTGCCCACATCTTGGAGGGGTACCGCATCGCGCTGGACCATCTGGATGAGGTCATCGCGCTGATCCGCCGGTCTCGCTCGGTGGATGAGGCGCGGGCCGGCCTGATGGCTCAGTTCGGGCTGAGCCAGATCCAGGCCCAGGCGATCCTCGAGCTGCGCCTGCAGCGCTTGACTCAGCTTGAACGGCAGAAGATCCAGGACGAATACAGCGAGACCCTTCAGGCCATCGAGCGGTACCGCGCCATCCTGGCCAGCGACGCTCTCGTTCGTCAGATCATCAAGGATGAGCTGCTGGCCTTGAAGGAGGCTTATGGCGACGCGCGCCGCACGCAGATCCTGGAAGAGACCGCCGACATCCAACTGGAGGATATGCTGGCCGACGAAGAGATGGTGATCACCATTACCCACAGCGGCTACATCAAGCGGAGCAACCTGAACGTCTATCGGAGCCAGCGCCGGGGAGGTAAAGGGACGACCGGGATGGCGACGAAAGAAGAGGACTACGTTGAGCACCTCTTCGTCGCCACCACTCATAGCTACATCCTCCTGTTCACGAACCAGGGCAAGGTTCACTGGCTCAAGGTCCACGAGCTCCCCCAGCTTGGGCGGGCGGCGAAGGGCAAGGCCCTCGCCAACTTCTTGCAGCTCGGCGGCGGCGAGACGATCACCACCATGATCCCGATCCGCGAGTTCGAGGTCGATCGTTACCTCCTGATGGCGACGAAGCGCGGGATCATCAAGAAGACCGAGCTGAACGCCTATGGCAACCCGCGGGCGGGCGGCATCATCGCGATTACGCTGGACGAAGGAGACGAGTTGATTGTGGTCCGCATGACGAAGGGGGACGACGAGGTCCTGCTCGGGACGAGGCAGGGGATGGCCATCCGCTTCAAAGAGGAAGAGGCGAGGCCGGTGGGCCGCGCCGCACGCGGCGTCATCGGCATTTCTCTGGAGGATGGCGACGAGGTGGTCGGGGTCGAGGTGGTCTCGCCGGGCGCAGCGGCCCTCACCGTGACCGAGCGGGGGTACGGCAAGCGGACCGAGCTG
>JACPQX010000143.1 GCA_016190255.1 Candidatus Methylomirabilis oxygeniifera
GAGGAAGAGCCAGCGTGGACTATAGAGCAACATGAATCGGAGGTGTCGCCAGCCATCTCGCCAGCGACGCAGGTGGGAGGGACGGCTGCGCCCGGCAAGAGAGAGGGTTGTCGGGATTTCAGTGATCCGCAGCCTGTGCAGGGTGGCCTTTACCACCATTTCACTGGCAAACTCCATCCCCGTTGTTCGCAGGTTCAGTTTCATGATTGCGGCTTTGCCGAAGCCGCGAAGTCCGCAGTGGAAATCGCCGCACTGGCTGCGAAATAAGAGCCGTCCAACTCCGGTAAGAACGGGATTCCCGAGATACCTGTGCAGCGGCGACATCGCGCCAGGCTTGATTCCGCCCTTGAAACGGTTCCCCAGCACCAGGTCGTAGCCCCCTCGGAGCTTTTCGATAAAGGGGCCCAGGTTTGCGAAGTCGTAGCTATTGTCCGCGTCGCCCATGATGATGTACGTGCCGCGCGCGGCGCCAATGCCGCCCATCAGCGCGGCACCGTACCCTTTCACGCCGACTGGCACGACGCGGGCTCCCAGGCGGGTGGCGATGACCTGAGACCCGTCAATGCTGCCGTTGTCGGCCACAATCACCTCTCCTGAGATGTTAAGCTGGCGCAATGATCGCTCGGCCTTCTCGATGCAGGCGCCGAGCGTCTCGGCCTCGTTCAGGCAGGGCATGACAATCGACACTTCGACGGGGTCTGTCGCGCATCCATGGGGTACAGGATCTCCAGGTCTCGACTCGACTTCTACAGGCATGATATTCGTCTCTAGGCAGAGGACGTCCGCGCCCCGGCTCTCACCCCCGCCAGTCACTCGCTCGCGTCCCTGAGATGCTCCAGTGGTTTCCGATTCTCCGTCGGCTCCGAGGTTTTGTCAATAGGCGTGCGCAGGGAATCAGGCGGCGGTCACCAACTGCCGCTGGCGCCCCCCCTCCGCTCGAGCCGCCACCGAAGCCGCCGGAACCACCAGAACCTGAGGAGCCAAAGCCTCCGCCGGAGGAACATCCGCGCCCAACTCTTCGATCTACGTGAGCGGCCAAGGCGCTAACTCCACGCTCCTCGGCGCCTGCCCCGCTCAGATGCCACACCCACGCCCGTGGCCCGTCCACCTGGAGGCGCGGCCCATCCTTTTTTGCAGGCTTCCGCCCAGGCTTCAGCCCTCCCTCGTCGTCAACTTTTCTTCTTGACAGGCTCTTCATTCGCGCTATAGCGTAACCCGGAGGGCCGATAAGAGCCTTTATGTCGGCTACCACCCGACAGTCAGAGTTTGAATTGCAGATGAGCCGTCGGGAAATCACCTTTATAATGTGCCATTCGCCCGACGCGGGCCGCGCTTGGCCCGCTAATCGACTATGGAGGTTTTTATGAGCACACGTGACGCCACCCTGACGCAAGCCCGCGAGTTGACCCACTTCATCGGCGGCAAGCAGGTTCGCGGGGCCGATGCAAAAAGCGGCGGCCGCTTCGGCGAGGTCTTCAATCCGACGACCGGCGATCTCTCGGGGCGGGTGCCGCTCGCCTCGAAGGCCGAGACCGAACAGGCGATCGCAAACGCCGAGGCCGCGTTTCGCGAGTGGGCCGCGACCTCCCCCTTGGCGCGGGCGAGGGTGATGTTCCGCTTCAAGGAACTCGTCGAGAAGCATTTGGAGGAGTTGGCCCTTCTCATCTCCTCCGAGCACGGCAAGGTGCTGTCCGACGCCAAGGGCTCGGTCCAGCGCGGGCTGGAGGTGGTCGAGTTCGCCTGCGGTATTCCGCACCTGCTCAAAGGCGAGTACTCCGACAGCGTCTCGGCGGGAATCGACGTCTACTCGATGCGCCAGCCCCTCGGAGTGTGCGCGGGCATTACCCCGTTCAATTTTCCGGCGATGGTCCCGATGTGGATGTTCCCGATCGCGATCGCTTGCGGCAACCCCTTCATCCTCAAGCCCTCCGAGAAGGACCCGTCGTGCCCGCAGCGGCTCGGCGAGCTGATGCTGGAAGCGGGCGCGCCCCCCGGAGTGCTGAACGTGCTGAACGGCGACAAGGAGGCGGTCGATACCGTGCTCACCGATCCGCGCGTTCATGCGGTGAGCTTCGTCGGCTCGACGCCGATCGCGCGGTACGTATTCTCGACCGCCTCGATGAGCGGCAAGCGGGTGCAGGCGCTGGGCGGGGCAAAAAACCATATGGTGGTCATGCCCGACGCCGACATCGACGTGGCGGCCGATGCCCTGATGAGCGCAGCCTACGGCTCGGCGGGCGAGCGCTGCATGGCAATTTCGGTGGCGGTGCCGGTGACGGACCGCACGGCCAACGAGCTGGTCGAGGCGATGACGCCGCGCATCAGGAAGCTGAAGGTGGGATCGTCGATCGACGCGGCATCGGAGATGGGGCCGCTGGTTACCCGCGAGCACCGCGAGAAGGTGAAGGGCTATATCGATCTCGGCGTGAAGGAAGGCGCGAATTTGGTTGTTGACGGCCGCGACTTCTCGCTGAAGAAGCACCCCAAGGGCTTTTTCCTCGGCGGATCGCTATTCGACAAGGTGAAACCGGCGATGCGGATCTACAAGGAGGAGATATTCGGCCCGGTGCTGTCGGTGGTGCGCGCCCGGACGTTTGACGAAGCGCTGGCGCTGCCGAGCGACCACGAATACGGCAATGGCGTGGCGATCTTTACCCGGAACGGCGACGTGGCGCGCAACTTCGCGCAGAAGGTGAGCTGCGGCATGGTCGGCATCAACGTGCCGATACCGGTGCCACTGTCATTCCACAGCTTCGGCGGCTGGAAGAGTTCTATTTTCGGAGACATGTACCAGCACGGGCCGGAGGGCGTGCGCTTTTACTCCCGCATCAAGACCGTGACCGCGCGCTGGCGCGAAGGCGTGAAACCGGCAGCGAACTTCGGCATGCCGACGATGAAGTGACGAAAGCGCTCACGCGCTTTCGTCATCCGTGCTGCTCCAATCGGCCGCGTGCCGCCCGAGCGCCCGTTCGTTGGCTGCGGAGAAGGAACGGGAAGGAGAGATTGAGTTGACGTGGTGGACGAGAAAGGCAATCCTCTCGCGCCGGGTTCAGGGGGCGCGGTGGATCTCGAATTCGAACAGCAGGACCTGTTCGGCCGAGCCGATATAGAAGGAATTCATGTCGAGGATCACCGCCTTTGCTTCGGGTTCAGGCGGCGGGAAGAGGAGCAGACCTGCCCGGTCGATCTTCGGGGGGATGACCAGGAAGTTGGTGAGGATGGATTCATCCAACGCTTGCAGGGCCCTGGCCGGCTGATCGATCTCGGAAAAGATGCCGTAGAGTTCATCGTAGGAGAACGCGCCCGTGCGGCGATCCCGCTGGTCCACCAGCAACGCCTGGCTGGGATCGAAGTTGATGCGGTCTCGGCCAAGATTTTGGATCCGCACGATGAAGGCGAGAGGGCGCTTGGTGCCTTTCGGGAGCATCTTGAATGGATTGGCCAGGGATGGCCGTCGCAGGTAGTAGGTGTCGAGCCCTTCGGGCGTCAAAGGCTGAACCGTCACCGCTGCGCCCTGAAGTGTGGCGATGACGAGGTCCCCCTGAGCCCGCATGGTAGGCGAACGTTGCGGACCAGGTCGCAGCACTGGTTCGCCCTTCGGAACTGACGCGCAGGCGGCGAGGGAGATCACCGTCAGGAGAGAAAAAAAGGCCCGCAAGGCGGGCCTTGGTTTCCAAACTTTCACGTTGTGAGCCGGACCTGACGCCCGCTCAGGCCCGCATGGCCCGGAGCCGGGCGATTCGCTCCTCGATGGGCGGGTGGGTGGAGAAGAGCTTAAACAGCGACTGCCCGCTGAGCGGGTTCACGATAAAGAGGTGCGAGGTGGCCGGGTTGGCGTTCATCGGCAGACGATGGGCCCCCACCTCGAGCTTCTGCAAGGCCGAGGCTAATGCAAACGGCTTGTGGGTCAGCAGGGCGCCGGTTTCGTCGGCCTGAAACTCCCGGGACCGCGAGATCGCCAGTTGAATGAGCATTGCCGCGATGGGCGCCAGGATCGCCAGGAAGAGGAATCCGAGCGCGCCGCCGCCCCGGTCTTCGTCGTCCCGGCTGCCCCCGCCGAAAAACGGCATCCACATCGCCATTCGCGCCAACATCACGATCACGCCGGCGAGCGTCGCCGCAACGGTGCTGATGAGCGTGTCCCGATTCCGCACGTGCGCCAGCTCGTGGGACAGCACCCCCTCCAGTTCTTCCTCATTGCAGATCCGCATGATGCCCTCGGTGGCGGCGACGGCCGCGTGCTCCGGATTCCGCCCGGTTGCAAAGGCGTTGGGGGCGTCGGTTGGGATGATATAGATGCGGGGCATAGGCATGTGGGCCCGCTGGGCCAACCCCCTGACGATCCTGTGCAGGTCAGGGGCCTCTGCCTCGCTGGCTGCCTTGGCGCGGTACATCGCCAGAACGATCTTGTCCGAGAACCAGTAGGAGCCGAAGTTCATCAGGAATGCAAAGACAAAGGCGACCCACATCCCCTGGGTCCCGCCGAAGTACCCTCCGATCAAAATCAGTAGGCCAGTCAGCAGGCCCAACAGGGCCGTGGTTTTCAGCATATTGTTCATCGGTGCTTCCTCCTCGATCGTTCCGGCAGGCGGAATTCCGCCTGCCCCTGTGTCACACCATGAGCGTAGTCGAACTCTACCTCCCTGTCAAGCAAGGTCGGCTCGGGTAAGGCCCGCCGAGCGCCGGCGCTCAGAGACGGCTCCTGCGGAGCAGGCCTCGTCTGCCGACAGGTACGAGCCCTTCCTCTTCTCGATTCCCCCATTCTTTCATCTCGGAGTCGAAACGTTCTGCCATCGCCTTGAGCAGACCGTTCACCTGGCGCTGCATTGCCTCCATCCGGTCCCGCATATTCAGGATCACCTCCACACCGGCCAGGTTCACGCCTAACTCCTTGGTGAGCCGAAGGATCAGTTCGATCCGCTCCACGTCTATCTGGGTGTAGACTCGCGTGTTGCCGCCGGTCCGAGCCGGCCGAAGCAGTCCCTCCCGCTCATAAATCCGCAGGGTCTGCGGGTGGATGTCGAACATCTCGGCCACGATACTGATCGAATACCGCCGCCGCCGCTGGTTCACCATCGTTCCCCTTCCATCTCCCCTGCCCTCACCGAGACGGCTAGTGCGCCTCCAACTAGCTCAACCTACACCCGGTGTGCACTGTGCCGGGCCAAGAAACGAGCATAGCAAGGCGCGGACCCCAGGGCCGATCGAGGCGTACAGCCTGGTACGCCGCAGAGAGCGCCCTGGGGGCCAGCAACACCGCTAGGCGAAGTTAATTGGACCGCCGCTAGCCCTTCCATATCTCGCTCCTTGGATCCTCGGGCCGCACGCGCCCCAACTCACGGAACAACTCCTGTGATCGCGCGTCAAGATTGCGCGGGAGAACGATTTTCACTGTCACGAACTGATCACCCCGCCCGGACCCCTTGAGATGGGGCACCCCCATCCCGCGGAGGCGGAAGACTTGACCGCTGCTGGTCTCTGGAGGGATCCTCATCGACGCCTTGCCATCCACAGTGGGGACGTCAATCCTCGCCCCGAGCGCCGCCTCGGTGACGCTGATCGGCACCTCGCAGTACAGATTGTCCCCTTTTCGTTCGAAGAAGGCGTGGGGCCGCACCCGGGTCCCGATGTACAGGTCGCCGGGCGGGCCACCGGTCCGCCCCGACTGCCCTTTTCCCTGGACCCTGATGGTCGAGCCGTTTTCCACGCCCGGCGGGATCTTCACGGAGATCCGCTCGGTCTTCAGGACCGTCCCGTCTCCCTTGCAGGAGCCGCACGGGGTCGAGGGAAGCTTTCCGGTCCCGCGGCATCGTGGGCACGCCTGGTGCCCACCGAAGAGTCCTCGACCTGCCCGGGCCCGACCGCTTCCTCGGCAGGTAGGACAGCCCTCCAACTGGCCGCCGACCCCGACTCCTGTGCCCTGGCATGTGGGACAGGCCGCGTGCCGCTGCAGGCTGATCTCGGTCGAGAGGCCTCGGATCGCATCCCTGAAGTTCAGATCAAGGGAATAATGGAGATCCTCGCCCTTCGACGGCCCGGCCTGGGGGGTATACCCGCGCCGGCCAAATAAGTCTGAGAAGAGATCTTCAACCCCGCCAGGGCCACCGAGGTCGAACTGGCTGAAGTCGAAGCCTCCCGGTCCGCCTCCGGGGTGTTGAGCCCCTTCGTACCCGGGGCCGAACGGCGGCTGGTGACCGAACTGATCGTAGTGTCGCCGCTTGGCCGCGTCGCTTAAAACCTCGTAGGCCTCGGTGACCTCCTTGAACTTCGCCTCTGCCGATTTGTTGTTGGGGTTGACATCGGGGTGGAGCTTTCTGGCGAGCCGTCTGTAGGCCCGCTTGATCTCCTTCTCCGAGGCGCTCCTGCCGACGCCCAGCGCCTCGTAGTAGTCACGCTTGTTCATTCTCTTTTACCCGGCGCCTTCGCTCCACACAGTCCACGCCCTCAAGCGCAACGGGGGCCCAGGCGGGGCGATCACCCCCTCCTCAGGCCCCCGTTCTTGCCCCGATGGGACGCGAGCATGCAAATGCTCACGCCTCCTCGATCGGGATCGCCCTGGGCTTCGCCTCCTCGCGTTTGGGAAGCCGGATCTCCAGCAGTCCATCCCTGTAGACGGCTTTGATGCGACTGGCATCGACGACCGAGGGGATTACGAGAGCTCGGGAGAACGGCCCGAAGCTTCGCTCTACCCGATGGTAGTTCTCCTCCTCGACGTCGTGCGCCCTCTGGCGCTTCCCCCGGACGCTCAGGGTATCGCCGACCAGAGAGATCTCAACCTCCTGTTGGTCAACGCCGGGCAGCTCGAGGACCGCCACCACCGCGTCTTTCGTCTCGTAGATGTCGGTGCGTGGCGTCCAGGCCGCTTCCGGGAGTGTTGTTGGGTGGCCTGGGCGGCCGGCGGAGGCAGGGAACAGCCGGTTCATCTCCCTCTGAAGGTCTTGCATGTCAGCAAATGGATCCCACTGGGTTTTGAGTCTCGGTAGCCAGCATTGGAGAGTCATAGTTCTCCTTCCCTTCATTCAGTGTGGCCCTTCACCTGCCTTCTGGCATTGAGGCAGGTTCGTGAGCAACACGGGTTTATTTCACGTCGATCTTCACCTGCTTCGGCTTGGTCTCTTCGGCCTTCGGCAGGGTCACTTCCAGCACGCCGTCCTTGAACACCGCCTTGATCTTGTCCTGTTGAATGACGGTGGGCAGGCTGAAAGCGCGCTGAAACGACCCGTACGAGCGCTCGATTCGGAGGTAGTTCTCATCCTTGACCTCTCGCTCGAACTTCCGCTCGCCCTTCAGCGTCAGAGTATTGTCCCGCACCTGGATGTCGATGTTTTCCCTGGTCACGCCCGGCAGCTCTGCCTTCAATACGAGGCTGTCGGCGGTTTCGTAGATGTCCACCGCCGGCGCCCACGTAGAGGCCGTCAGCCCCTCCTCCTCGTCCGTTCTTGTCCTGGACAGGGTTTGGTCGAAGAGCCGGTTCATTCGGTCCTGCAACGTCATCACATCGCGGAACGGATCCCATCGAACGATCGCCACGTTATTCACCTCCCTTCTCTACGCGGAGGGGGACCTCCTTCTCCCCCTCGAGACCGGACTCGTCGGCGACTCCGGAATTCTCCCTTCCCACAACGGAACGTCTCCGTGCTACGACTTGTCGCCTTTGCCGCCGAGGTCTTCGAACTCAGCGTCAACCACGTCGCCCTCGGAACCCCCCTGCGATGGCCGGCCTTCGGCCTGACCAGACTCCTGGCCCGGTCCACCTGCGGCAGACTGCTTGCTCTGGGCCTGCTGATAGAGCATCTCCGCCAGCTTGTGAGACGCCTTCGTGAGCTGGTCCAGCGCCTCCCGCTGCTTCGTGACTTCCTCGCTCTTCAGGGCCTCCTTGCCCGCGGCGATGGCCGACTCCAAGTTGCCCAGCTCGGCGATGGGCAGCTTTTCCCGGTTCTCATTGAGCATCTTCTCGGTCTGGTAGCAGAGACTGTCGAGCTGGTTGCGGACCTCGATCTCCTCCCGCCGCTTCTTATCCTCGTCGCCAAACCGCTCGGAATCCTTGACCATCCGATCGATCTCGTCTTTGGTGAGACCCGAGCTGGCCGTGATCGTAATCTTCTGCTCCTTGCTGGTACCCAGGTCCTTGGCAGCGACATTCAAGATGCCGTTGGCGTCGATGTCAAAGGTCACCTCGACCTGTGGAACTCCCCGCGGCGCGGACGGGATCCCAATCAGGTGAAAGCGGCCCAAGGTACGGTTGTCCTTGGCCAGTTGCCGTTCCCCCTGAAGGACATGAACCTCCACGCTGGTCTGATTGTCGGCTGCAGTGGTAAAGATCTCGCTCTTACGAGTGGGGATGGTGGTATTTCGGTCAATCAGCCGGGTCATGACGCCGCCCAGCGTCTCGATGCCGAGGGAGAGGGGCGTCACGTCAAGGAGGACGATGTCTTTCACGTCACCTACCAGGACTCCGGCCTGGATCGCCGCGCCGATCGCTACCACCTCATCGGGGTTGACCCCCTTGTGCGGTTCCATGCCGAAGAACTCCTTCACTATTTGCTGGACCTTCGGCATCCTGGTCTGGCCGCCCACCAGCACGACCTCGTTGACGTCGCCGGGTTCGAGTCCGGCGTCCTTCAGGGCTTGACTGCACGGGCCGATGGTTCGCTGGATCAGGTCGTCCGTGAGTTGCTCCAGCTTCGATCGGGTGAGTTTCAAGCTCAGATGCTTCGGGCCGGATGCGTCAGCCGTGATGAAGGGAAGGTTCACCTCGGTCTCCAGGGTGGTGCTGAGCTCGCACTTGGCCTTCTCTGCAGCCTCCTTCAAGCGCTGGAGCGCCATCCGGTCCTTGCGGAGATCGATCCCCTGATCCTTCTTGAATTCCTCCACCAGCCAGTTGATGACCTGCTCGTCGAAGTCGTCGCCCCCGAGGTGAGTGTCACCATTCGTGGATTTGACCTCGAACACGCCCTCGCCCAGCTCAAGGATCGAGATGTCGAAGGTGCCGCCTCCCAGGTCGTAGACGGCGATCTTCTCATCTTTCTTCTTGTCGAGCCCGTACGCGAGGGCCGCAGCGGTAGGCTCGTTGACGATTCGGAGCACCTCGAGGCCGGCGATCTTGCCGGCATCCTTGGTGGCCTGGCGCTGTGAGTCGTTGAAATAGGCAGGGACGGTGATCACGGCCTGGGTGACCGGCTCCCCAAGGTACGCCTCGGTGTCAGCTTTCATTTTCTGGAGGATCATGGCGGAGATCTCCGGCGGCGAATGACGCTTCCCCTTCACCTCAACCCACGCATCGCCGCTACTGGCCCGAAGTACCTTGTATGGAACCAGCTTCATCTCCTGGCCAACCTCCTCATATCGGCGGCCCATAAAGCGTTTGATGGAGAAGATGGTGTTCTCAGGGTTGGTGGTGGCCTGGCGCTTTGCCACCTGGCCCACGAGTCGTTCGCCCTCTTTGGTGAACGCGACGACCGACGGGGTCAAGCGACCCCCTTCTGCGTTCGTAATAACGACCGGGTCCCCTCCCTCCATGATTGCCACCACCGAGTTGGTCGTCCCCAGGTCAATACCGATAACTTTTGGCACGTTCCATCCTCCTGACCTGATTAGCAGTTGGTTTGTCGATCTGGAGCTGTGTTCGATTCCATTCATAAGGTAATAGTTGAGTGACATATTGTCAAGATTGTTTACAACAATTTCTTTAGATTTTTCATCTTCATATTGGTTGCCATCAAGAAATGGCTTGACTTCCAATATGAGTTGGATTAGTGTCCATATAAGTTGTTAAATTATAAGGTAAAACGCCAATATTTGAAGGAATTATGAGCAGGTCTGTCGGATTCTTTGACCGATCTATTCTGCCTTGGCATTCAGCACAGCCTACGGCACAGGCTGGCAGAGGGGGGCGGAGATCGGGCTGAGGCTGGCTGGATCTCCACTGTAAGGCCATGTAACAATGGGGGCGGGCCGGATGGATCAGAAGGCGACGCATATCGTAGTGCTTATCACGACAAGCTCCATGATCGAAGCTGAGGCGATCGGAAGGGCGTTGGTTGAAGAGCGGGTTGCGGCCTGCGTGAACATCATTCCAGGGCTGCGTTCTCTGTTCCGATGGGAGGGAAAGATCGAGCAACAGGAAGAGACACTCATGCTGGTGAAGAGCCGGTCTGAGCGTCTACCCTCGATCCTGGAAGCGGTGAAGCGGCTGCACTCCTATGCCGTGCCGGAGGTGATCGCTCTGCCGGTTCTTGCCGGCTCCCCAGATTACCTGGCATGGATCGACGAGTCGGTCGGGTGATTGGGCGGACCCCCATGCCACCCCCGCTCTTCGCGCTGGTCCTTGGGGGAGGGGCGGCGCGAGGCGCCGCGCACATCGGTGTTCTGCGAGCCCTGAGCGAGGAGGGTCTGTTCCCAGACCTGGTGGTAGGGGTCAGCATCGGATCGATCATCGGCGCCGCCTTCGCGATGGAGGCTGACCACAGGCGGGCGATCGAACTGCTGGAACAGACCGCGGCCGCGCTGCAGAAACAATTCACCAATCTCCCAGCGCCTATCAAGATTGCCAGGGTTCTTCGTCTCTTCAGTCGGTGTCAGCGTCGCCGATGGTTGGAACAGGAACTCGGGATCAAAGGCCTCAGTTTCGCATCGTTGCGCACGCCGCTCCGGGTCACCGCAACACGGCTTTTCCCACCGGGGCGAGCGGTCCTTGGCGCGAGCCCGGCGGAGCCGGTCGTGGAGGCATTGATGGCGAGCTCGGCCCTGCCCTCTCGCTTCCCGATTCAGTATCGTGGAGAGTTCTTGTGTGACGGCGCCCTTTCGGGCAACCTGCCGGCCCTTACCGCCTTTGAGCAGGGGGCACGAGTGATCGTGGCGGTGAGCCTGGGATTCCTTTTCAAGTGGAGACAGGATCTGAGGCGGCTTCTCCCGTGGCGACTGATCGATTGGGCTGGAAAGACTCAGATGCGCCGGGAGGTCGAAGAGTGTCGGCGGAGAGGGGCTGTTGTCTTCGAGATCATGTCCCACAGCATTGAAGCGGAAAGTATCCTCAGTTTCGAAAAGCTTGACAAATTGGCCGAAGAAGGGTATAAGGCTACACAACCGTATCTGCCCGCTATCAAAGGGGCTCTTCAGAAAGAGCGGATCGCTACGGCTTCTTGATTCTTGCCAGCTTCTCGTGTTAAACCCTGACAGGAGGTCAAGATGAGTCCACGGTTCTTCCGAAGACCCCTGGCGCTTGCGGCCGCCGTCACGTTGAGCTTCCCGCTCCTGGCCACCGCCACCCCTGCCGTCCCTTCTAAGGAATCGATTCCGAAGAGCGGACCCGTCTCCACCCCTCAGCCCCTGATCCAATCCAATGATTTTAATGATCCCGCGCCGCCCTCTGTTGTCGCATTCGACGGCGTTCAGACCCTTCAACCTCCAACCGCCGATCGGCCGGGCACAGCCCCAGGGCAGGGTGACGAGGAACAGGCCATAAAAAAGGCCCTGATCCATTCCTCCCTGGGGTTCCGGGCGATCGAGGTCGGAGACCGAGCCCAGGCCAAGAGAGAGTTGGAGGCGTCAATCCATATCCTCTCGAAGCTCCCCGAAGCGGGCAACCCGGATGGCCAACGGATCAAACTTATTGAAGAGACCGCGGCCCTCAAGGCGGCTCTCTCTGCTGCCTCTCCTGATGAAGACAACCAGGCGAGTGAGCAGGAAGACGAGGCCGACACCGAAGAAAGCCCTGACCTGGTGAATCCCGCAGAAGAGCCCGCCTTGGAGTCCCCTGAAATTAAACCTGATTCACTCTCGGAACTCGACCTCAGCAAATTTGACGTGCCGATCGTGCTCAATGAGAAGGTCAAGGCCTACATTGTGTTCTTCCAGACTGAGAAGAAAAAGCTGATCAGCGAGGCCTTGGATCGGTCGGGCCGCTACCTTCCGATGATGCGCGAGATCTTCCAGGAGATGGGACTCCCGCTGGACCTCGTGAATCTGGCGTACATTGAGAGCGCCTTCAAATATCGGGCCTTCTCCAGGGCCAAGGCTGCCGGGATCTGGCAGTTTATTAAATCGACCGGGCGGCGGTATCGACTGGAAATCAACAACTGGCTGGATGAGCGGAGGGATCCGGAAAAGGCAACCCGTGCCGCCGCCGCCTACCTCAAGGAGCTGTTCGGGATGTTTGATTCCTGGCCGCTCGCGCTGGCCTCGTACAACGCGGGGGAGCAACGGGTCCAGCGGGCCAGGGTCCGGCAGGGAACCGACGATTTCTGGTCGCTAAAGCTTCCGAGGGAAACCCAGCTCTTTGTTCCGGCCTTCATGGCGATGACCGTCATCGCCAAGGATCCCGAGCGATACGGCTTCACCCCGCCGGTCGA
>JACPQX010000013.1 GCA_016190255.1 Candidatus Methylomirabilis oxygeniifera
AATTAGGACAGTACCCCCCGTTGCGCTTGCTCGGCCGGAAGAGTCAGGTGTGATACACTATTAGCTTGCCGTGAAATCGCGGTGCCAACATGCTCAGGGGGCCGGTATCCATGTCGAGCGGAAAGATTCTCATCCGTGGAGCGCGCGAGCACAACCTGCAGTCGATCGACCTCGAGATCCCCAGGGACAAGCTCATAGTCATCACCGGGGTCTCCGGCTCCGGGAAGTCATCCCTGGCCTTCGACACCATCTACGCTGAGGGACAGCGTCGATACGTCGAGTCGCTCTCGGCCTACGCCCGCCAGTTTCTGGAGCAGATGGATAAGCCGGACGTGGATCTGATCGAGGGGCTTTCGCCGGCGATCTCTATCGAGCAGAAGACCACCAGCAAGAACCCTCGCTCGACCGTCGCGACGGTGACTGAAATCTACGATTACCTGCGCCTCCTCTTCGCCAGGGTCGGGAAGCCCAACTGTTACTCCTGCGGCAAGCCGATCGCGTCTCAAACGGTGCAGCAGATCGTGGATCAGGTGATGGCTCTGCCTGGTGGAAGCAGGTTTCAGGTCCTGGCCCCGGTTGTGCGTGGGCGGAAAGGAGAGTACCGTCAAATCTTCACCGACATGCGCCAGCAGGGGTTCGTCCGGGTGCGGGTGGACGGCAAGCCGCGGGAGCTGGAGGAAACGATCGAGCTGGACAAGAATAAGAAGCATACGATCGAGGTCGTCGTGGATCGCCTTGTCCTGAAGGACGATGTCCGAAAGCGGCTGGCCGACTCGCTCGAGACGGCGCTCAGGCTCGGCGAGGGGATCGTGACCATCAACCTTCAGGAGCCATCGAAAGACCTGACCTTCTCCGAACGTCTGGCCTGCGTCGATTGTGGCGTCAGCTACCCGGAGATCAGTCCCCGCGTCTTCTCCTTCAATAATCCGCATGGCGCATGTCCGACGTGTGATGGCCTGGGCACCAAGCTGGAGGGACGCATCGAAGACCTGCCCGGTATCTTGGAGCCGTGGCACGGCGGCCCCAGCGTGGGTTATCTTGATCGCCGCTATAAGGAGACCTCTTCGTCCAGGGTGCGGGAGGAGATCGAGACCTACGTCGATCAGTTGGCCAGTGTGCGTCCTTGCCCGGATTGTGAGGGGGCTCGCCTGCGGAAGGAGTCGCTCGCCATCAGGGTGGACGGAAGGTCGATCGCCGACATCACGCGCTACTCGGTCAAGGAAGCACTTCGGTTCTTTCAGGATCTCTCACTCGGCGAGAAGGACCGGGAGGTCGCCCGCCGGATACTAAAGGAGCTGCGAGAGCGCCTGGCCTTCCTCGTCAACGTGGGCTTGGACTACCTGACCCTGGACCGGACCGCGGCGACCCTGGCCGGCGGGGAGGCGCAGCGTATCCGGCTGGCCACTCAGATCGGCAGCTCGCTGGTCGGCGTCCTGTATATTTTGGATGAGCCCAGCATCGGCCTGCATCAGCGGGACAACGTCCGCCTCCTGAACAGCCTCAAGCGGCTTCGCGATCTGGGGAACACGGTGCTGGTTGTGGAGCACGACGAAGAGACCATCCGTTCCGCCGATTACGTCATCGACCTGGGCCCAGGGGCGGGGATATCCGGCGGGCAGGTGGTGGCCTACGGGCGACCTGGCGACATTATCAGGCATAAGGCATCACTGACCGGGCAATATTTATCCCGGCGCATGAGAATCCCTGTCCCTCGAGTGCGGAGGCCAGGGAATGGTCTCGCCCTCACCATCGTCGGCGCCAGGGAGCACAACCTGAAGAACATCGAAGTGGAAATCCCGCTTGGTCTCTTCACCTGCGTCACCGGCGTCTCCGGCTCCGGGAAAAGCACTCTGGTGAACGAGATCCTTCGACGGGCGCTGGACCGGCGAATCTACGGATCGCGCCAGCGGCCCGGAGAGCACGACAAGATTCTTGGCGCCGAGCATATCGACAAGGTGATCGATATCGACCAGTCACCGATCGGCCGGACGCCCCGTAGTAATCCGGCCACGTATACCGGTGTCTTCAGCTTCATCCGCGAGCTCTACGCCCTTGTCCCGGAGGCGCGGGTTCGGGGCTATAAGCCTGGCCGCTTCAGTTTCAACGTCAAGGGCGGCCGGTGCGAGGCCTGCCAGGGCGACGGACTGATCCAGATCGAGATGCACTTCCTGCCGGACGTCTACGTTACCTGCGAGGTCTGCAAAGGTCGGCGCTACAACCGAGAGACGCTGGAGATCGCCTACAAGGGCAGGAGCATTGCCGACGTGCTGAACATGACGGTAGAGGAAGCGCTGGCTTTCTTCCAGCCGGTGCCCAGGATCAAGGAGAAGCTCCGGACCCTGTTCGATGTCGGCCTTGGTTACATCAAGCTAGGACAGTCGGCTACGACGCTCTCCGGCGGCGAGGCGCAGCGGGTGAAGCTTTCGCGGGAGCTGAGCAAGCGCGGCACCGGCCGGACGGTGTACATCCTGGACGAGCCGACCACCGGCCTGCACTTCCACGATATCCGCCAACTGCTCGAGGTCCTGCACCGCCTGACCGATGCCGGAAACACCCTTGTCGTGATCGAGCATAACCTGGAGGTCATCAAGACAGCCGACTGGATCATCGACTTGGGCCCGGAGGGTGGGGACGAGGGGGGTCAGATCGTCGCGGCGGGAAGGCCTGAGGAGGTAGCGGCCCATTCCAGGTCCTACACCGGCCAGTTCCTGAGACGAGCCCTGAAGGCGAGCTAAGCCCACCTGCTCGCATTCACCCCGACCGAAACCGGGCATTGGCCAGGAACATGATGCATAAGGAGGAATTCGCGATGAACAAGATTGTAGCCTTAGGAGCCCTAGCAGCCGTGACCCTGTGGGATCCCCAACCCGGCTTCGGCCAGGCGGCGAGTGAAAACTTGGGAGGCATCAGAACGGAGATAGAGATACTGAAGGAAGGGCAGACCGCTCAAGGGCGACAAGCACGCGAAGCTGACGCTTATCGACTTCTCCGATTTTCAGTGACCCTTCTGCGCCCGCCACGTCCGTGAGATGTTGCCGCAGATCGAGAAGGAGTATATCAAGACCGGAAAGCTGAAATATGTCGCCCTCGACTTCCCGTTGGAATCGATCCACAAAGAGGCCTTCAAGGCGGCCGAGGCGGCCCACTGCGCGGGCGACCAAGGGGCATACTGGGAAATGCACACTCGGCTCTTTGCCAATCAAAGAGCCCTGGGCCCGAAAGAGTTGCCGCAGCACGCCCAAGGGCTCGGGCTGGACGTTCCAAAGTTTCAGCAGCGAATCGACACCGTCGCCTTTTAGTGTGCTATCACTCATTGTCATCTCACCATGCGCGCCTCCGAAACGCGGCTTCTGAGCAGCGCCGCCCAGCCAGGACCAAGAGTCGAAGGAGCCATAAGGATCGTAATGCCCCACGAGCCTGCTGACCGCTTGTTTTGTCAAGTGGCTGGTGCATCGAGCTCGTTCTGCAGAGCTCGAAATCGCTGTGGAACGATTCCCCCCGCCTGGAGGCGGCGGCCCTCTCGAGTGAGGAGGTGAATCGGCAGCTTCAAATTCAACTGTAATGGTAAGAGCATAATCGACGAAGACACTAACCGGGTCAATACGCCATTAGGCGTATTCCATTAGAATAAGAGACTTAGAGCTTCAGACGATGAGCACGAGCTGGGTGACCGCTAACGCGAGGTGAAAGACGGGATGCGTAAGAAGATATTTGAGGTTACTTTGTGCGATCTGCGATGCGGTAGAGAAGGAGCTGTAAGCGCCTCCCGATGTTTAACTTATTGAAAACGTTGCTCAGATGCGACTTCACGGTTTTCTCGCTGATCCCGAGATCTGTGGCAATCTCTTTATTCGTTTGACCCTGTGTTACACGCTGGACGACCTCTTTCTCACGATCGGTCAGTTCGCTGTGCATTTCCGACAGGGCCAAGTGCGGAGCGTTTACCTTCTCGAGTAGGCTATCCAGAACCTGGCTCAGCACCTTGGGCTCGGCCCATACTTCTCCAGCATGGGTTGCGCGAACAGCCTTGACGAGTTCTGCATGCGTGGTGATCTTCTGCAGATAGCCCTTCGCTCCATGCTCGAAGGCTTCAACGAGGAGCTCTTCCTCGAAGAAGCCAGAGAGAACTAGGACTTTGATCTTAGGACCTTCTTCACGAATCCTGTGAAGAACCTCAAGTCCGCTTGTCCCGGGCATCCGGATGTCCAGCAGCATAACATCCGGTTGGAGGGCCTTCGCCATTCTCAGCGCCTCGAGGCTGTTTGTCGCTTCGCCAACGACACTGATGTCCGGCTCCCGCGCCAGGAGGGCGCTGAGCCCTTCACGGAAGAGGGTGTGGTCGTCGGCGATGAGCACCCTGATCTGCTTCATAGGAGCCTCTTAAAGGGCCTCTCCCCTGATGCCTGCATGAAGATGGGGCGGGGAGTCGCCATGCTCCCGGCTCGACGTACTCATGCCTCGCTAGTTACCTCCGTCTCCGCGTCTTATCTTGGTTGACGGAACGAGGAGGTGAATGGGGAATCGCGCAGACACGACGGAAGCGCCGGCTTAAGAAGGATCTCCTCTCGGAGCCCATGTGACTTTCTCCTTTTGGACTGGAACCTGGGGCGCTTGTCCGCAATGTGCCCAGTTCACATACCACCGTGTGTTACCTCGACGGGCCTCAGCATCATCTATTATCTGCGAGAGGAAAATCCGAGGGTAAATAGCTAACCTGAAAACGCAGGCCATGTCAAGCAAAACATCCTCTGAACTCGGACTATCTCATGTCGGCGCCACAACTCAAGCTTGGTGCCTTAGTAGCGTGATTCACAATTAGGGTGACGTATTGGCGTGGCGACCCGCCAGTTCCCCCCATCCACTCCTTCTCCCCTGAGGGAAGAAGGTGAGGTCGAGGGGCAATGCAAACTTTCATGCCCATTGGTAAGCCAGTGACTCAGGAGGTATTGCGAGGCAGCTAGAGATGAGGCTCTTTGATCGCCTCGATCTCCTTCCTCACGGCCTTGAGTTCTTCACCGGTTTGAGCAAAGCCATGGTGAGCAATAAAGAGAATCGGTAGGATGACTCCAACGAGGATTGAACGCTGCCTGCATTTTGCCGCCATGGTGTTCCCCACCGTATCAGGTTACCAGTGCCGGGTCTGGACCTGAGATGGAACTTTCCCGGACGCTCCCCCGATGCCTTCCCGAAACACATCATGACACGTGGCAGCTACTAAGCACGGTCATTCCGAGCACATTCGCTTCGCTCAGTGTAAACTGCGCGAGGCGTCTTACAGAGGTTGCGCAGGCTGCCCCGAGCACTGTTGAAAGGGCTAACTTGCCCCATCTGCGATCCGATAAAGGAGGAGCTGCAAACGTCGACTGATCTTCAGTTTACTGAAAATGTTGCCCAAATGAGTTTTTACGGTTTTCTCGCTGATCCCAAGCCTCGCGGCGACCTCCTTATTGGTCATCCCTTGCATCACCCACTCAACGATCTCCTGCTCCCGGTCGGTCAGGCTCACCCGCATCTCTGACAGGGGCGCTTGTCGCGCATGAACTTTCTGGAGCAACGTCTCAAGCACGTGTGACAGCACCTTTCGCTCCGCCCAGAATTCCCCGGAGTGAGTGGCGCGGATCGCCCTTGCGATCTCTTTGTGGCTGAGTGTCTTGAGCAAATAGCCCTTGGCGCCGTTCTGCAGCGCCTCGATGATCATTTCATCCTCGAGGAAGGCTGAGAGGATCAAGACCTTCGTCTTGGAACTCTTGTGGCGAATCTTGGAGAGGACCTCGATCCCGCCCATCCTGGGCATCTGGACATCCAAGAGCATGATATCGGGTTGGAGGGATTCCACCATACGAATCGCCTGAAAACCGTCTCCCGCTTCGCCGACAATCTTGATGTCAGCGTGCTGCTCGAGAAGCATCCTGAGCCCTTCGCGAAAAAGGGCGTGATCATCGACAAGGAGCACGTTGATCTGATCCATCAAATCCTCTCATCCTGTAACCGGGCCTGTCTTCAGCGACAACAAGATCCTGTGCCCCCTACAGAATCTCAAATCTAACTTGCCGTGTGTAAGGCTGGACGGCGCGTAGGGAGCGAAGAGAGGCGAGGGGAGATTGAACCGTGGATCGCACATTCACTGTGGAAGGACACACGCCGCTCTCGCCTTTGTGCACACCCTGACACCCTGCCGCCTCCAAAGCGAGATTGGTCACCCAGCAGTGCCGATCATTCCAGGCAGGATTCGCGTCTGAATGGGCGTCAGAAGCTCGTCATAGATAAGTTTACGAACGCACGTCTTGTCAAGCAAAATCTTCTCCGTCAAGTCTTCTCCGTTCTCCGTTCATTTTTTTGGCTCTTCCGGGTTCAGTGTGGGTAACCGGGTGTTTCTTCTACCCTGGACACATCGGCATGACTGGAGGCGTGTCGGTGATGTCGAACGTGTGCATGGGATCATGATCCTCGTAGGGGCAGGGCTTGCCCTGCCCAACTAGGCCTTTGACCCCGAGAAGGGCGCAGCAAGCAGCCTGTCTGCGTGCGAGCACGCACAGGCAGGCGCCCCTACGATCCAAATGCCACAATGACAGACACTCCCGTGACCCACATCATTCCCTGAAGAGCCATTTTTTTGCGTCACGTCAGTAACGAGCAGTGCCATGATGGTTGCGAAGAGGATCAGTTCGAGGAAGCGTGCAGGCGGGTCGTGCTGGAACTGGCCTGCATCCTATGTTGTGGAGGGCTCATCGCCCCCGGAAGAAGGCGTCTATGCCTTCGATGACGAACGTCTGCATTTCCGCTGTCAGTTCTGGATAGATCGGGAGAGCGAGCGTTTCGCGTGCGGCCCGTTCGGATTCCGGGAAGCTTCCCTCCTTATAGCCGAGGAAGGCAAAACAGTCTTGCAGATGGAGCGGCTTGGGGTAGTAGATGGCTGTGCCGATCCCTCGTGCGGTGAGGAAACGAGCCAAGTCGTCACGCCGGCGCGTACGGATGACATATTGGTGGAAGACATGCCGCCCACGCTTGGGAATATCGGGAAGGATCAAGGCGTCCGGACCTTCGAGATCAAGAGCCTGGAACGCATCATGATAATGCTGGGCGCGGGTGCCTCTGGCCTCGATCCATCCTTCAAGGTGTTTCAGCTTCACCAGAAGGATCGCGGCCTGTATTTCATCCAGGCGGAAGTTTCCGCCCACCCTGGGATGTTCATAAGGGCCTTTGCTACCGTGGTTTCTGAGGCTACGGAGGAGATCGGTCAATTCGGGGTTGTTGGTCAGGATCATCCCACCGTCGCCGAACCCGCCCAGGTTCTTTGTGGGATAGAATGATAGGCACCCCAGGGTCCCAATGCCCCCGGCCCGCCCGCCTGTGTTCGTCTGGGCGCCGATGGCCTGGGCCGCGTCCTCGATGATTGCCAGGCCGTGCCGTGCTGCGAGAGAGAGGAGCGGCTCCATGTCGGCGCAGCGACCGAATAGGTGGACCGGCAGAAGGGCTCTTGTCCGCGACGTCACCCGGTCCTCGACCTGTGAGGGATCGAGGTTGAAGCTCGTGGGATCGATATCAACGAAGACCGGGCGCGCGCCGGTCCGTACGATAGAGCCGGTGGTGGCGAAGAACGTGTAGGGTGTAGTGATCACCTCTTCACCAGGACCGATCCCGAGCGCCATGAGGCCGCTCAGAAGGGCGTCGGTGCCTGAAGACACTCCAACGGCGTACCGGACTCCGCAATACTCAGCGACCTCGCGTTCGAGGGCGGCGACCTGCGGGCCGAGAATGAAGCTCTGGCGTTCGCACACCGCGTTGAGAGCAACCTGCACCTCGTCTCGCAGAGCAGCGAACTGCGCGAGAAGATCCAAAAATGGCACGTTCAATCGTGGCCCTCCAAGCTAAATTGTGACCGCTCAAGCAATACGTTCATAGTTCATAGTGCACGAATTGCCGACTCGGGTCCAGGCGCCTTTACACGATGAACTCTCTTCCTATACTATGACCTCTGAACGATGAACCTTGAACTCAGAAGGGTAAACCGTCAACCGTGAACTGTCAACCATCGGTCGTTCAGTATGGCAGCACGATTTCTACCGAACAAAGGATTGGGTTGTCAACCGGGAACTCTCCCTGGGGGTCAAGTGCCCCACCTTCAGGACAGCATGGAGGTAGGTTGCCTGTTCCGGGCATCATCGCCTCCGGGGGCTCTCGTCTTATCCTAGCGTCGGCATGGGGGCGCCCCCCTATTTTTTTCTTGCAATTTTGTCAAAACGCGGTATAACGCGTTTGAACAAGGGCGCGCCACGGAGGTGGAGCATCGACTAACAACTCTCGCGAAGGGGGGCAGATCGTTGCAAGCACTCGGGAAACACCTGTTGGTAGAGCTACACGGTTGTAACCCAGAGTTGCTGAAAAAAGTTGACGTTGTCAAGGAGATCCTGGTTTCGGCCGCAAGAGCCTGCAAGGCGACAATCGTTGATACCTCCTTCCACGAGTTTAGCCCTTTCGGAGTGAGCGGCGTGGTGGTCATCGCCGAATCTCACTTCTCCATTCACACCTGGCCCGAGTATCGGTACGCGGCGGTCGATATCTTTACTTGCGGAGATGTCATCAAGCCCGAGGAAGCCGTGGACTACATCGCCGCGCGGTTTCGCTGCAAGAAGCCTTCGGTCATGGAGATGCGGCGGGGTGTCATCGCGGGACATGCTGGCAAGCTCGCCCACAAACTGCCTACGGCCACGGAGAAGCTCGTCGGTGCCGATCAAGAATTATCGCTGGTTCATTGAAACGTTGAGCCCAGAAGAAGGGCACCTGCACGGGATTCGCCGAGTTCTCTTTTCCACCCAGACCCCCTTCCAATCCCTTGACATCTTGGAGTTGGGCAGCTACGGGAAGGCCCTCGTGCTTGACGGCAAGGTCCAGTCGAGCCTTCTGGATGAGTTCGTCTACCACGAGATCCTGGTTCACCCTGCCATGCTCGCCCACCCTGCCGCGAAACGGGTGTTCATCGTTGGCGGGGGTGAGGGGGCCACGCTGAGGGAGGTGCTTCGGCACCCCACCGTAGAACGGGCGCTGATGGTGGATATCGATGAAGAGGTCGTCAACCGGTGCAGGGAGCTATTGCCCGAATGGCACGAGGGTTCCTTTGACGACCCCCGCACTGAGGTTCGCTTCCTGGACGCGAGGCGGTACCTTGAGGAGACGGAGGAACGATTCGATGTGATCATCATCGACATCTCGGAGCCGGTGGAAGAGGGTCCGGCCTATCTACTCTTTACGAAGGAGTTCTATCAGATCGTGCATCGCCGGTTGACCGATTCGGGGATCATCGCCCTGCAAGCTGGTCCAGTCAGCATCTCTGACTTGTCCTGTTTCACCGCCATTCACCAGACCCTGCTCACCGTCTTTCCCGTCGTGGCCCCCTATTGGGCCTGCATTCCCTGCTTCGCTCTCCCCTGGGGATTCTCGGTGGCCTCCAAACGCCCCGATCCGAGGCAACTGGGACCCGAGGCTGTAGATCGACTCATCACCGAGCGGATCGCGGCCGACTTGCGGTACTACGATGGCCTCACGCACCAGATGAGCTTTCTCCTCCCGAAGTACCTTCGCCAGCGCCTCCAGGAGGAGAAGCGGATCATCGAGGACAACCACCCCCTCTTTACCTTCCACTAACATGTCGCAGTTCAAAGTTCACAGTTCAGAGTTTAAGTGTGGCAAGATCGGACTGCACGATGCACCAGTGTCGGGTGTCATCTATGAACTACGAACTATGAACGTCCTTCCCCACCCGCCATTCTGATGATTCCCGAGCGCCAATACAGGACACCGCTCTTCGATGCGTTGGTCAGCCTCGCGGAGAGTCGAAAGATCTCTTTCCACACCCCGGGCCACAAAAGCGGCAAGGGAATCTCAACGCGCTTTCGAAAGTTCGTCGGACCCAAGATCTTCACCATCGACCTGACGACGCTTGATGAGGTCGATTGCCTGCAGCGGCCGGTGGGAGTCATCAAGGAAGCCCAGGAGTTGGCCGCCGAAGCGTACGGGGCTGACCACTCGTTTTTCCTCATCAACGGGACCACCGTTGGCAATCACGCGATGATCCTCTCCACGGCCAGCCCCGGAGACGAGATCCTGGTGGCTAGGAACGCCCATAAATCGATCCTCACCGGGGTCATCCTAAGCGGCGCGACACCGCGGTTTTTCCCCCCGGTGTTCGACGAGGGACTTGGCATTCTGCTGAACGTGACGGGTGAACAGGCCAGGGATGCCATGGAGCGGCATCCGAACGCCAAGCTCCTCGCCCTGACCAGCCCCAACTACTATGGAGTGGCGGCCGACCTGCGCGCGATCGTCTCCGAGGCCAAGCGCCGGGGAATCCTGGTCCTGGTCGATGAGGCCCACGGCCCCCACTTTCATTTTCACCGGTCACTGCCTCCATCGGCCCTCGACGCGGGTGCCGACATCTGTGTCCAATCCACCCATAAGATCCTCGGGGGGATGACCCAGTCCTCCATGTTACATCTGAAGGGCCCCGACATCGAGTACCCCAGGGTTGTGAGGCTCCTGCACCTGCTTCAGAGCACCAGCCCTTCGTACATTCTGATGGCCTCTTTGGATCTGGCGAGGATGCAGATGGCCACCGAGGGGGAGAAGCTCCTCGGGAAAGCAGTCGATTTGGCAAAGGACGCCAGGGACCGCGTCAATCGCATTCCTGGTCTTTTCTGCTTCGGTGAGGCGCATCTCCCTGAGGGCGCCTTCACGCTCGATGTGACCAAGCTGACCATCTGCGTCAAGGAGCTTGGCCTGAGCGGGTTCGAGGCCTCAGCCATCCTGAATGCCGAGTTCGGCATCCAGGTTGAAATGGCCGACCTGTTCAATATCCTGGTGATTGTCAGTATCGGTGATCGCAAGGATGACCTGGATCGGCTGGTAGGGGCATTACATAACCTTGCGGGACGAGCGGCCCGTCCCACGAATCAGCGATCGATCGTCTCCGCAAAACCGCCCATGGGCCACCGGTTCCATCTTCCCCCAAGGGACGCCTTCTTTGCTCCATCGGAGCACTTGCCGCTTGCCAAGGCGGAGGGCCGAATCAGCTCCGACATCGTGACCATCTACCCCCCCGGCATACCTGTCCTTGTGCCCGGTGAAGAAGTTGGGGCCTCGACGATTCATTACCTCCTGTCGCTCGCCTCGCATGGCGCGAGGATCGACGGGGTCCTGGAGCTTGACGAACCGCGGATCCGCGTCCTCTGCGATTGATCCCGGATGTCGGAACTTTTCCGTTGCTTTTTTCGGACCTTTCCCCTATATTCCGACCTTGATTTTCCCCGGGTCAACGTCCCCTCATCCTCCCCATCTCACAAGCGGGGAGACGGTTGGGGAGAGGGGGGGAACGACCTCGCACAAAGGGCCGCGACTTGGCATGAAAAAAACCATTCGTTGGAAGCTGCTCTTTCTGATTCTGGTGACAGCGGTGGCCGGCTACTACCTCTTTCCCACCATCTCTCGGTATCCCTCCCTTCCCCCCCTTCTTCCCCTGCTGCTTCCCCGAGCCGAGCGGCTGAATCTTGGGCTGGACCTGCAGGGCGGGATGCACCTCGTGATGGAAGTAGCCACTGGGAAAGCGGTGGAACATACCCTCGAACGAGTGATCGCCGAGCTTCGCCGGGATGCCGAGAAGGAGAAGATCACCATCGAGCGGATCGCGCAGGAAGGGATCGACCGGATCCGGATCAGGCTTCAGTCCAAGGAAGGGCTCGAAGGAATGCGGAAGGTTCTGGCGAACCGTGGCAACCTGGAGCAATCTGCCGGGACTGAGCCGACCGAGTTGGTCCTCAGCCTCTCCTCGCGCGAGGTAAAGCGGATCGAGGAGTTCGCAGTTCGACAGAGCCTGGAGACCATCCGAAACCGCGTGGATCAATTCGGTGTGGCGGAGCCTCACATCATCCAGGAGGGGGACCGGCGGATCGTGATACAACTCCCCGGGATCAAGGAGCCGCAGCGAGCGATCAACCTGATCGGCAAGACCGCTCTCCTTGAGTTCAAACTTGTCCGTGAAGGTGGAAATCTGACGGAGGCATTGGCGGGGAAGGTCCCGGAGGGCGATCAGGTCCTATACCAGCGAAACGTGGATGAGCGAGGAGGCGTGAGCCGGGCGCCCTTTCTGGTGCAGAAGCGCCCAATCCTTACCGGGGATGTCTTGACCTCTGCGCAGGTGCAGATCGATAGCAACACCAGCGAGCCGGTGGTCTCCATTGAATTCGATCGGGATGGCGCGCGTCTCTTCGGGGAGGCGACCGCGGCCAACGTCGGGCGACGAATGGCGATCGTCCTCGATGACACGATTTATTCGGCGCCGGTGATCAGGGAGAAAATCCCTGGAGGCAAGGCCCAGATCTCGGGCCGCTTTTCTGCGGAGGAGGCCAGGGACCTGGCGATCGTGTTAAGGGCCGGGGCGCTGCCCGCCCCAGTCAATATCATTTCGAACCTGACGGTCGGGCCGTCGTTGGGGCAGGATTCCATCGAGAAGGGGGTGCGCGCCGCGATTCTCGGCGGCGCTCTCGTCATTCTCTTCATGGCGGTGTACTATAAGCTCTCCGGCATCATCGCCAACTTCGCGCTGCTTCTGAATCTCGTCTGGCTCATGGGGGCCCTGGCCAGCCTCAGGGCGACGCTGACCCTGCCCGGCATCGCGGGGATCATCCTTGGGATCGGGATGGCGGTGGATTCGAATGTCTTGATCCTGGAGCGGATCCGTGAAGAGCTTCGTTTGGGGAAGACAGTCAGGTCGGCCATCGATGGCGGATACGACAAGGCGTTCCTGACCATCATCGACTCCCATGTCACGACGCTGATCACCGCGTTTGCGCTGTTCTTGTTCGGGACAGGGCCGGTGAAGGGATTCGCTATCACCCTGAGCCTCGGGGTGATGTTCAACCTTGTGACCGCCTTGACCGGGACGAGGGTGGTGTATAGCTGGATGACCCAGCGGTGGGACCTCAAAACGCTCAGCATTTAGGAGAGTTCAGGGTTCATCGTGCCGGGTTCATCGTTCATAGTTCAGGGTTCATAGACTAGAATTTCCCGCAACGAAGTCAACAATTGATGGTGCATGTGGTGTTATCCATGAACTATGAACTACGAACTATGAACTCGCCATGATTGAGATTCTCGGGAAGACAAAGATTGATTTCATCGCGTGGCGGCGGATCGCCTTTGGCATCTCGACGGTCCTCTGTTTCTTCGGGATCGTGGCGATGGTCCAGATCGGGCGCGGCGTGGCCAATCTGGGGATCGACTTCGCCGGCGGGACCTCTGTTCAGCTCAAATTCCAGAAGCCGGTCGATCTTGGCCAGGTTCGCGGGCTCCTCGCCGCGAACGGCCTCAAGGACAGTGAACCGCAGCAGTTCGCTGGCGGGGACCGAATCATGGTTCGCTTGAAGAGGGCTGAGGGAACCCAGGCGGGCATGGCTCAACGGGTGCAGGAGATCTTCTCGAAGGGACTACCCGACAATCCGTTCACGGTTGAGGGGACCAATGAGGTTGGGCCGGCCATCGGGAAAGACCTTCAGAAAGCCGCCTTGTGGGCCATCACCATTTCCATGATCGGCATCATCGTCTATATCGCCTGGCGCTTCGAATTCAAGTTCGGGGTGGCGGCGGCCATCGCCACATTTCATGACGTCCTGGCGGTCTTGGGACTCTTCCATATGTTGAACAGGGAGATCACCCTGCTCATCGTCACCGCCCTGCTGACCCTGGCTGGCTACTCCCTGACAGATACCGTCGTGGTCTTCGACCGGATCCGCGAGAACCTTCGCGGTCGGCGGCGTGAATCGCTGGCCGACGTCATCAACATGAGCATCAATGAAGTCTTGAGCCGGACCATCGTCACCTCCCTCACCGTTCTTCTGGTGTTGATCGCCCTTTTCGTGCTCGGGGGCGAGGTCCTTCACGATTTCTCCCTCTCCTTGATTGCCGGTGTCTGCGTTGGCACCTACTCGTCCTGGTTCGTGGCCTCTCCAATCGTCTATGAATGGCGTAAGTGGGAGCGGGCCAAGATGAAGGACCCCGTCAAGGTCAAGGCCAAAGGATAGGCGGTGGCCTGGAAGCACCCGTCAGAAGTGGGCTTTCCAGGGGCCTGATGCCTTCTCCCGGGGCTCCACTCCCGTGGTCTTTTCGACTTTTTCCTTGACAAGCTGAGTCGCGACTGTATATTTGCTCGAAAGCCCGCATGGGCGTTGCCCGGACGCTTTCCGAGAGCGGAAAGTTCCGGAGTTGGTGTCTGTCATCTGTGTGGAGGCTGGCCTTGCGAAACCTCGCTGAGGAGATCTTTCGCGAGAGCGCCCGGGTCAAGCTCGCCTTCTTGGAAGGCCACTTGGACCTCATGGTACGTGCCGCGGAGGCCATGGCCTCGGCCTTGCGGGGCGGGGGAAAGGCGTTGCTCTTCGGCAACGGTGGAAGCGCCGCGGATGCCCAGCACATCGCCGCTGAACTCGTGAACCGTTTCTTGCTCGATCGACCAGCCCTGCCCGCGATCGCCCTGACCACCGACAGTTCCGTGCTGACCAGCATCAGCAATGACCGAGACTACGCAGAGGTGTTCTCCCGCCAGGTGGAGGCCCTGGGCAAAAGAGGTGATGTCGCGATCGGGATGAGCACCAGCGGCACGTCTGCCAGCGTGGTTCGCGGGATCGAAGCCGCCGGCAGTCTGCGGATGTGTACGATCGCCTTCACCGGCGGGGACGGGGGAAAACTCGCGAGCCTGGTCGATTACGCGTTCGTCGTCCCGTCCCGATCGACACCCAGGGTCCAAGAAGTCCATGCCACCCTGGGTCACGTTCTCTGTCAACTTGTTGAGGCCGAGCTGTTCGGCACGTCCTAGTGCCGGTCCAATTAACTTCGCCTAGCGGCGTTGCTGGCCCCCGGGGCACTCCCTGCGACGTACCAGGCAATGTACGTCGGGTACCCGCGCAGTGGGTGCGGCCCCGTGAGCCGCGCCTTGCTATGCTCGTTTCTTGACCCGGCACAGTTCTTTCCGACTTAGGGCGAGATAGTTGGAACGACACTAGAGCAAAGGGGAGCGGGTGGAGAGAGGAAAGAGGAAGAGCTGGGCTGTTCTGATTATCCTGAGCGTTCTCTTTGCCACCGGTCTTCCTGTCGATGCCCGCTCTCTGCGTGCCTCGAAACCTCGAGACGATCTCTCCCCTCCATCGATTACGGGTCGCAACTCGAATCATCGGGAGCCCAGTGCGGACGTCGAGCTGCTCACCGCCGGTCTGCAGGAGTTGGGCGCTGCTGCATCCGTCTTGATGGATGCCAACACGGGCACGCTTCTATTCGCCAAGAACTCCCGTGAGCGCCTGCCCCCGGCCAGCACGACGAAGATCATGACAGCCCTCCTGATATTGGAGGAGGGGAGGCTTGACGATTGGGTAGTGATTACGGAAAGGGCGGTTGCGGCCGGGGGGACCGGTCTGGGGCTCAGACGGGGTCAGCGTGTCACCCTGAGAGACCTGTTGTGGGCGGTGCTCCTCAGGTCGGCAAACGATGCGGCCTTGGCGGCAGCAGAGCATGTGGGTGGGACCACGGAGTGGTTCGTCGCCCGAATGAATGCGAAGGCGGCCGCCTTGGAGATGCAAGGAACACGCTTTGCGAATCCCCACGGCCTTGATGACCCGGATCACTACTCCACGGCCCATGACCTGGCGCTCCTGACCCGGCAGGCCTTGCACAATCCGACGTTTTCCCGCATGGTCCAGACCCGGGAGGCTCGGCTCTCGATCCAGACGGGACCGAAGGGGAGGGTGGTGAAACGGAGGCTGCTCCGAACACATAACCGCCTTCTGGGGCAGTTCTTTGGGGCGGACGGCGTGAAAACCGGCTATACGGAGCGCGCCGGTCGGTGCCTCGTGGCCTCGGCCAGTCGGGGAGCGCATCAATTGATCGCAGTCCTCCTCAATGATACCCACCGGTGGACTGACGCGGAAGCGCTGCTGGAGTATGGCTTCGCCGCCCTCGGCGGACAGGTGCCCAAGCTGAAGGTGTACGGCGTAGGCTCCGGCGACATTCAGAAGGGCGAAGGGGGCTGAAGCGGCGGCCCCCACCGCTGCGGGCCCGTATCCCACCATTGTCCTTGTTGACCGTCGGCAGTCAGCGGCCGCCGGTCCCAACGCCCACCTCGATCCCTTTCCCTGGCCCTCACATCCGGATACCGATTCAAGGGGTCGAAGCACTGGGCGGTCCTGGTGCCATCTTTTGTGGCACCCGGAGGCGTGGAAAGAGGCAGGTGTGTGTCATGACCAGGACCGAGCAGTCCCCTGGGGAGCGCGATGCCTGGCTGGCCCTCTGCCTGATCCCCGAGGTTGGGGCGGCGACGTTTCACCGCTTGGTCGGTGGGCTCGGGTCTCCCGAGGCCGTTCTGACGGCCCCGATGGAGACCCTCGAGCGGGTTCCAGGAGTGAGCCGCGAGGCGGCCCGCGCGGTCGCCGATTTTCGGTGGCGGGAGGCCCTCGACCGTGAGCTGCGGGTGATCGAGACGAGGGGCTTCAGCCTCCGACGATACGGTGATGAGGGCTATCCGGAGCCGCTGGCAGCGATCCACGCTCCGCCTCCGATCATCTATCTGCGAGGGACGCTCCGGATGGAGGATCGGGTGGCCGTCGCCATCGTTGGCTCCCGGAAGGGGAGCTCGTACGGGATCGCGATGGCCGAGCGGATCAGTGGGGAGCTCGCCCAGCGCGGGGTGACGATCGTCAGTGGGTTGGCCAGAGGGATCGATGGGGCGGCGCATCGAGGGGCCCTGGAAGCGGGCGGCAGGACGATCGCGGTGCTGGGATGCGGGCTTGGTGTGACCTATCCTCCAGAACACGGAGAGCTCTCCGACCGGATCGCCGAGAACGGCGCGCTCGTCAGCGAGTTTCCCGTTTTCGCGCCACCCAAGCCGGACCACTTCCCGCGGCGTAACCGTATCATCAGCGGGCTCTCGCTCGGCGTGGTGGTCGTCGAGGCCGGGGTTGAAAGCGGGGCGTTGATCACCGCGAACTATGCGCTGGAACAGGGACGCGAGGTCTTCGCTGTGCCAGGGCAGGTCACGTCCCGATCCAGTCGTGGCTGTCACCAGCTCATCAAGACAGGGGCCAAGCTGACGGAAGGTTGGGAGGATGTGTGGGAGGAGATCGAAGCCCAGGCGGGCCCACCCTCGCAGCCTGGACATCGTGCAATCCTCGCACCCCCTTCACTTGAGCAAGAAGAGACTCTGGTGCTCGACGCGCTGGAGGCAGGGCCGGTGCAGATCGATGACCTGATCGGCCGGACGCGGCTTCCGCCGGGACAGATGGCCTCTCTGCTCCTCTCATTGATGCTGAAGGGCATGATTGAGGAGCTACCGGGAAAGAGCTTCGCGAAGCGGCTTCGGCCTGTGAGAGAGAGGGTATAGGGTGCAGGGTATAGGGGCTAGGGTATAGGGTAGAGGGTCTAGGGTAGAGGGAATAGGGTAGAGGGTCTAGGGTTCAGAAGGTGCCTCCAGAATCGTTTACCCTAAACCCTAAACGCTAGACCCTATACCCTAAGGAGCGTCAAGAGTGCCTAAATCGTTGGTCATCGTCGAGTCGCCTGCGAAGGCGAAGACGATCAGCAAATATCTCGGAAAAGAGTATGTCGTGAAGGCCTCGATGGGCCACGTCCGCGATCTGCCCTCCAAGTCGCTGAGCGTTGACATTGAGCATGACTTCACGCCGCAATACGAGATCATCGAGGGGAGAGAGAAGGTCGTGTCGGCCTTGAAGAAGACGGCGAAGACGGCGAAGGCCATCTATCTCGCAGCCGATCCGGATCGAGAGGGGGAGGCCATCTGCTGGCACCTCGAACAGGAACTGGCCTCCGCCAAAAAACCGATCCACCGCGTGACCTTCAACGAGATCACGAAGCGCGCTGTGCGGGAGGCGTTCAATCACCCCTCGACAATTGACCCGCGGCGCGTCGATGCGCAGCAGGCCAGAAGAATACTCGATCGCCTGGTCGGGTACCAGATCAGCCCGCTCCTCTGGGATAAGGTCAAGCGGGGCATTTCCGCCGGGCGGGTCCAATCGGTGGCCCTCCGCCTCATCGTCGATCGTGATCGGGAGATCAGGGCCTTCGTCAAGACCGAGTACTGGTCGGTGGAGGCGTCTCTTGAGGGCCGAACGCCGCCGCCGTTCGCGGCGAAGCTCTACAAGATCGACGGCGAGCGGACCAACCTTCGGAACCAGGAGGAGACCGACCAAGTCGTTCGGGAGCTGGAGCGGCAGGAGTGTCGCGTCAGCGACCTGACCAAAAAAGAGAAGCGCCGGAACCCAGTCCCGCCGTTCACGACCAGCAAGCTCCAGCAGGAGGCAGTCCGGAAACTTCGCTTCACCGCCAGGAGGGCGATGCAGATCGCCCAGCAATTGTACGAGGGGATCGAGATCGGCGAGGAAGGGGCTGTTGGTCTCATCACCTACATGCGGACCGACTCGGTCCGGGTCTCGTCGGACGCCCAGGCCGAAGCGGCTCGCTACATCGCCGAGCGTTTCGGGCAGACGTTCGTGCCAGAGCGGCCCCCGGCATACCGCAGCAGCCGGAGCGCCCAGGAGGCCCACGAGGCCATCCGACCGACCTCGGTAAACCGCGATCCGGCATCGCTCCGGGAGTATCTGGCCAAGGATCAGCTCGCCCTGTACACGCTGATCTGGAACCGGTTTCTCGCGTCCCAGATGCCGCCTGCCGTCTATGACGTCACGACCGTCGAGATTCAGGGGGGGCGGTTCACGCTC